>JBHELG010000018.1:0-24125 GCA_046263195.1 Nitriliruptorales bacterium
CGACGGGCCGCGGTCTGGTGGTCTTCGTCAATCCGGCCGCCGGCAGCGCCTTCGATCGTGACATCGCCGGTGACATCCGACAGGGCCTGCCCGACGCGCAGGTGGTCGAGCTCGACGAGCGCGACGACCTCGTGGCGGCACTACAGCGGGCCGCCGACAACGGCGCGCTGGCGTTGGGAATGGCGGGGGGGGACGGGTCGCTCAACGCCGCAGCCGGTGTCGCCTACCAGCGGAGGCTGCCGCTCATGGTGATCCCTGCGGGCACCCTGAACCATCTCGCTCGCGACTTGGGGCTCGACACCGTAGATGAATCGGTGCAGGCAGTGCGACAGGGCGACCTCATAGACATGGACTTGGGGGAGATCGACGGCCGCCCGTTTCTGAATACCGCGAGCTTCGGGAGCTATGCCGAGTTGGTGGACACACGAGAGCAGCTTGAGGAACGGCTCGGAAAGTGGCCGGCCATCGTGGTTGCCCTCGTACGCGTCCTGCGGCGGTCCGAGCCAATGGTCGTCGAACTCGACGGCGAGGAGCTAGCGCTGTGGCTGATTTTCATTGGCAATTGCCGCTACGAACCCGACGGCTTTGCCCCAAGGCGCCGGGAGCGCCTTGGGGACGGCCAGCTCGACGTCCGCCTGGTCGCCGCCAAGCAACCGGGATCGCGGACCCGCTTGATGCTGGCCCTGCTCACCGGCCGGCTGCTTCGCAGCCGCGTCTACGAGCAGCGCTACGTGCGCAGCCTTCGAGTGCGATCGCACCAGGGGCCACTCCGGCTGGCCCGAGACGGGGAGACTTTCGACGGCTCGGCCGAGTTCACCGTGATCAAGTGCCCCCTTCCGCTCGCCGTCTACGTGCCCCATGCCGAGAGCACCCGCAGTGGTAGCAGTCCAAAGGCCGTCCGAAGTTCACAGATGACCCCACGGCCATGCCGTCATGGTGACGCCGTCCTTCCAGAAGCCTGGGGTAGCGGCTAAACCAGGAGGAGAAGCGAGCGGGCGGGGTTGCCGAAACCGTTAAGGAACGCACATCCGACGAGACGGGGGCGCCACGGTCACCATGCCGCTGCAGAACCAGTTCTGGGGCGACCGGTACGGGGAGCTCACCGACCCGTTCGGGCACGGTGGTCGCTCGGGCAGGAGATCGAGAGGTTGAGCGAGGAGGAGCGGCTGAGGGCCGCCAATGATCCCGACGCCATCGCCCGCGCTCGACTCGAGGCCGAGGCGCTGGAGATCGCCGACCGCACCCGGCAGATGTTCGGCCAGCAGAGCTGACCCGAGAGGAGGGCTAGTCATGGCCCAGGAGTCCTTGCACATCGGACGAAGCGGGTTCGTCTGGCACGAACTCATGTCCAGCGATCCCACACAGTCGGAACGGTTCTACCAGCAGGTCGCGGGACTGACGGTGACGCCGCTGGGTGACGGGCCCGACACCTACCTGATGCTGATGGCGGCGGGCCAGCCGGTCGGGGGGATAGCCGGACCCCGGCCCCACCAGGAGGGCTGGCCGTCCGGCGGACCGGAGGCCCACTGGATCGGGTACCTGGCGACGGATGACGTCGACGCGGCCGCGCGCACCGCCGAGGAACTGGGCGGCGCAGTCCTCCTGCCCCCCGTGGACATTCCGGGTATGGGCCGGGCCGCGGTGCTCCGGGATCCGCAGGGCGCCGCGTTCGGGATCTTCGCCCCCCAGGCCTCGGACGAACCGAGCCCGGACCACGGGGTCAAGGGCCAGTAGGGACGCCTTGCCCCGACAGCCATGACCGGTCCTATCTGCCGTCGGTCGGTGGCTCGGTCAGAGAACTCTCTTGTTGAGGACGCGGTACTTGATGGAGTGACACCGGCCCCCTCGATCGCCCGAACGGGCTCGAGCTCGAGGTCGGGACCGAGTCTCTCGAACAGCCGCGAACCGCCCCCGAGGATCAGCGGGACGATGTGCAGCTCGAGCTCGTCAACG
Organism: Nitriliruptorales bacterium; assembly: GCA_046263195.1. Classification (GTDB taxonomy): domain Bacteria; phylum Actinomycetota; class Nitriliruptoria; order Nitriliruptorales; family JAHWKO01; genus JBHELG01. Next base: position 1,954 of record JBHELG010000018.1, read on the forward strand.
AGCCCCTCCGCCAGGTACTGGTTGATCACGCTGGCACCGCCGCCGATGACGACGTCATTCCCGGCCGCCGCTGTGCGGGCCTGGTCGAGGGCGGACTCGATCCCCTCGGTCACAAAGACAAACGTCGTGTCCGCGAGCGTCAGCGGCTCGCGCTCGTGATGCGTGACGACGAACACGGGCATGTGGAACGGCGGCTCCTCACCCCACCACCCCAGCCACGGATCGTCACCCCAGGGCCCGGGCCGCCGCCGAACTTCCCGCGGCCCATGATCTCCGCCGTCGTTGCTGAACTGAAGCGGGATCACCCTGAGTTCCGCGTGTACTACTCCCAGTGGCCACTGCTTGGCAAGCACACGGTGCGGCCTCCAATCCTCAAGGACAGCGGGGTCAAACCGGAGGGATGGCCCGCTAAGTATCACGCTGCTCTGACGGCTGGAGATGCCGATGCGATCGCAGAAGCCTTCGAACCAGGTGGTTACTTCCGGGAGCCGTCCGGAGCTGATTTCGTCCACGGCGGCGACGACCTACACCCGTTCTTCAAGATGTTCTTCAGCGCCGGTGGCGGCATCCATCTGGAGCACTGCGCGATCACCGACGACGGGACGCGCTGCTGCCTCGAGTACAACTGCGTGCAATGGGGCGACGTGAAGATCCCGCCCCAAGCGGGCATCGGTGTCTACGAACGCGCGCCTTCTGGCAAGTTGCGGGCGGCCCGGGTGTACGACGACGTCGAGCCGCCTGAGTTCGCGCAACTTGGTATCGCGATTCCTGACTCGACCAAGTTCGAACCTCTCCGGGCGCACCTGCGCGCGGAGACCAGCCGTTCCTTCTAAGGGTATCTGGTCACGGCGACACTTCCTTGGGACCTAGGAGAAACCAGGCATCTCGACGCCGCCCTGGGGAACTACGACTTCAATTCCCCCGCCCACATTCGGACCAACTGCCAGCGCCGCGCGCGTCACGAAGGGCGTTCCAGGTTTGAGGACGGCCGACTCGATGAAATCGGCATTCAGGTGCAGTGAGCCGGTGAAGTGCTGTGAGCGGTACTGGCTGCCTCAGTCGTGGCGCACCGAGATGCCGGTGCCACATCGCCAGCCAGGCTTCCGAAGCGGTTGACAACGGCGTCGTAGACAGGTTGCAGGGCAGCGAAGCGGGGGCCCACTCGGCCACCTGCGCCCAAGCTTCGGCGGTGTAGTGGTCGAGGCCAGCTCAGTCATGAGATCTCCTTGCAACAAAGTGGGCGGTGCCGCTGACCCGGACCGACAGCCCCAAATTGGGCTGGCCTCACACCATCGTGGTACGACCTGACCGACTGGCGGCAGACGGGGGAGCGCTCGGTGCCACGTGCTCGTAGCTGCTGAATGTGCATTGCCCAGAGCATCTCGAGCTGTGGCACTCTCGCTCGTGTTCCCTCCCACTCCCACCAGGCCGAATCGGAGGATCGGTGACACCCGAACCGGGTACCCGGCAGGGTGAGTTCCTCGAACGCCCCCTCGATCCTCGGATCGTCCTCGTGTGGCGGATCATGCTCGCCGTCGCCGTGGCCTTTCCGCTCCTGGCTGCTGCCGCCCTGGCGTTTCTGTTCCTCGCCGGGCTGGGCTGGTTGGTCTCGCTCGCAGGTCTTGCTCTGATCGCGTTGCTCGTTGCGTGGTACCCACGCGCCCGCTACGACCGGTGGCGCTGGCAGCTCGGCCCGCTCGCGCTGGAGCTTCGACATGGGGTGGTGGTGCATCAGCGGGAGGCGGTGCCCTACTTCCGCATTCAGCAGATCGACATCACCCGGGACCCCTTCGATCGAATGCTCGGCCTCGCCAGTCTTCGGGTGACCACAGCCTCGGCGACGGGTAACGCGACGATCCCTGGCATCGCCGCCGCCGAAGCGCCGCTTGTCCGGGGAGAGCTCCTCGCTCGTGCCGCCGTGGAGGTCTCCAAGGGTGAGATCAACGATGCCGTCTGATCCCCGGCGCGAGCCCCACCAGGCCTCGCCCTTCGCACGAGCACGTCGGCTCCATCCGGCGTCGATGCTGCTCGGACTCAACCTCCGTCAACTGGTCCAGCTCTTCGTCTTCCCAGCCTTGGCCAGCCCCGCTGGAGCTCAGGCCGCAACAATGGTCCTCGTCCTGGTAGGGATTGTCGGGCTGGTCCTGCGGATCCTGGGGTGGTGGCGCTTCCACTACTCCTTCGACGGGGACGTTTTGCGCGTCGACGCAGGCGTGCTCACGCGCAACCACCGTGCCCTCCACGTCGACCGAATCCAGCAGGTGGAGGTGGACCGCAGCATGCTGCAGCGTCTCTTGGGCCTCGCGGAGCTGCGGGTCGAGACGGCCGGTACCTCCGCGGAGGTGGAGGTCGACCTGAGGGTGGTGACCGCGGCGGAAGCCCGGGCGCTCGAGGAGGCTATCCGTGCCGCTAGGGCGCGGGCGACTCTTCTCGTCGGCCCCCATGCGCCCGACGTCGACGAGCGTGAACCTCTCGAGCCCCGCCGACGTGAGGTGCTCCGCGTCCCACTCCGACATGTCATCATCGCTTCGCTCACCGGGTCCCGGCTGCTCGTCTTCCCAGCCGTCATGGGCGGGGCCTTCGAGTTGGCCGGAGAGAACCTCGATGAGTGGTTCGAGACGGCCCTCGAGCAGCTGAGAGTTCGCGCGTGGGTGGGCTTGGGCGAGACCCTCGATCCGCTCACCATCGGACTCGCCGCCGTCGCGGTGGTTGCGCTATGGCTGGTCACCGCGATCGTCGTAGGGGTCCTGCGCGACGCGGAGTTCGCGATCGAGCAGGTTGAGGAGGATCTGCACGTCTCGCGGGGCCTACTGTCCACCCGAGACTCGGTGCTGCCCCTATGGCGCATACAGCTGGTTCAGGTCCACCGCAATTGGCTGCGGAGCCTGCTCGGATATGTGGCCGTACGCGTCTACTCGGCTGGTGGGTCTGCTCAGGCGGATCGGCGGGTCACCATCCCGCTGCTACCCGCTGCGCACGTGAACTCCGTCATCCGCGAGCTCTACCCGGACTCACCAGGCATGCCGGAGCTGACCGGCCACCCCCGGTCCGCGATGCGACGCGCCATCCTCCGCTGGCTGCGCCCATCCGCGGCGCTGGTCGCGGCCGTCTGGTTGCCGCCGTTCGTCTGGTTGGAGCCCCTGCGGGTGCCGGTGCTCGGTTTGCTGCCGGCAGGGGTGGTCCTGGGCGTCGCCGAGTATCGGCAACTGGCTCACGGCATGACGGAGCGGATCATCGCCTCCCGACGGGGGGCGCTACAGATCACGATCAGCCTGGCGCCTGTCGCGAAAGTCCAGGCCGTCACGATCCGTGCGAACTGGTTCCAGCGACGGCTCGATCTGGCCACGGTTCGCGTGCACCTCGCCGGACCAGGGGGGGACGTCGAGGTCTCCGACGCCGCGACTGACGACGCCCGGGCACTGCAAGAGCGGCTGTCGTGGTCACCGAGTCGATGGGCAAGGCCCAAGTCAAGCGGCGCTCTCTAATCCCGGAGTCCGTGATCGCGCCCCGGCCGTCGCGGTCGCCTAGAGCTGCGGTAGCGGCTGAATAACGCCACCCGGAGCGCAACCTGTCACCCCCAGAAGATGTTGGTGGGGTCGGAGTCGATCTCGTCGAGCAGGTCCTGAAGATTGGGAGTGGGCTCGGCGAGGTCGTACTCACACTGGGGCACATGCAGTCCTCGGCGTCGACCTTTCCGCGCCTAGCGGACCAGTGCGCGCAGCGAGACGCAGCAGTCGCCTGGCCTACAGGCGAGGACTGCCTCGACAGTCTTGTTTCCGAGTCCTCGGAGGAGCCCGTCGATGAAGGCCTGGTTGATGTGGCACATGAGCTCGGGGGCCTGCTGAGCGAGCGCGTGGAAGGGGCAGTTGCGCAGTGCCAGGACTCCTGGGTCCTCGCTGTAGGGCTCGAATCCCTGCTCCTCGAGAACGTCCCGGGCGACGGTGAGAGCTCGCTCGGCACCAAGGGGCCGTAAGCGTCGCTCACGACGAACCCTCTCCCCCAGAGCGTGCCCCCGCTCGCGGGCGACCCGCATTGCGGCGGCCCGAGCAGGCTCGTCTGGTTGTTCTGAGCGGATGGCCTCGAGCAGCAACTCGCCGGCGAGGTTGTAGCGGCGTTCTGGGATGCTGACCTCGATGTGCATTTCGGAGGGCTCGTAGTACTTCACGCTGCGGCCCGCGCCGGGCCCTGAGCGTCCGGGCGGGCGGGCGTAGTGGGCGTTGAGCAGGCGGTGCTCCAACAGCTTGTCGAGGTGGAAGGCGGCGAGCTTGCGCGAGATGCCGAGTTCGGCGGCCACATCGTCTCGGCTGACCGAGCGCCGGGCATGACGGACGAACTCGAAGACTCGTCGTCGTCGCGGCTCGTCGAGGGCCGCGACGCTGCTGACACCGTTCTTCTGCACCTCCTGAGTGTAACACCAATAGAATCGGGCGAAACTTCACTGACGGTGGCTTCGAGGTCTAACGCCTGTATCGGTTTGCTTAATTCGCTTGACGCGAGAAGAGGAGGGAGGGCAACGTCCGTCTAAGACAAACGACCGTAGGCGTTATAGCGGAGGGGCTTCCCATGGCGAAGCTAGCGGTCAAGGCCGTGTGCCGCACGTGTGGCCCAGTGGAGCCTTCCGTGTCGGACCTGCGGTGCGAGGCACGAGGGAGCCAGGGGATCTTCGAATTCGTCTGCCCCTTCTGTGGCCGACTCGTACTCGTCGCGACAGAGCCCTGGCGAGCCCTCGCGCTGCAGGCCACTGGAGCCGCACGCATGACCGGCCCAGTTCCCTTCGAGTTGCTGGAACCCCACCAAGGGCCACCGGTCATCTGGGACGAGGTCCTCGATGCCCACCTCGCGCTCGGGCAAGACGACCTTCCTCAGGCCGAACTCGTCCCTGCCACCAATCTGGTTGCAGCAGCCCGGCCTGCCCGCCGACTCATCGGTGGCCCGGACCGCTGATGTTTTGAGAGCCACGGGCAGTGAGGGTCGCCGCTCGCCCAGGAAAGAGGAGAAGAGGAGGAGACCTGCCATCCTCGCGTCGCTCATGACGCTCGGTGTGGTGCTGACCGCCTGCGCCTCGGGCCCAAGCATCACCCCCACGGCCGCCCAAGGCCACGCATCTTCGACTACGACGAAGAGAACGACGAAGACCGCGACGGTCTGCTCGGCGACATCCTGTAGAGACCGCAGGTAGAAGCGGCAACGGGGCCACGCGCTGAAACGTGGTCCCGTTTCTGCTCATCAAGGATGCGAACTCGACCAGACCTCCTCTAGGCCCCCCTCTTCCACGCGCCGAATCATCCACCTTCAGACGTGACTCCGGGCGGTGCCTCTCGAGCTGGAGCCACGTTGCTCCCGGTCGGCGGGGCTGGTTAGTCGCGCAGAATCCAAAACAGGCGGGCCGGCTTTGCCTGCAGATTGCGCCAGCCCATGACTGGCACCTTGGTGGCTAGGAGGGCGTCGCCAGCTCGCATGACGGGCGTTGCGCTACCCAGGTCGATCTGGATTAGTCCGGCGGCAACCAGCACCAATTCCAATCCCTTGTGAGGCATGGGAGGAGTGCCCATCTCCCCTGGCTGCAGATGCACGAGGTAGGTACGCAGGCCCAGGTTGGAGTCGTCCAGCAACGCCACTGATGGTTGGCTGGCGCCGAGGCGGTCGCGGCGTGCCAGCACGTAATTGGGGGCATGCTGGGTGGAAAGCAGCTCATCGAGACTGATCCCCAGCTCCTCGGACAGCTTGAGCAGGGTGTCCAACGACAGGCCACGCCGGCCGGCTTCGGCTTGCGAGATGGCGCTAGGGGACACTCCCGCCAGCCGGCTCAAATCCGCCTGGTTGAGGTGGCGCTGCTGACGCAGCCGCCTCAGACCCTCTCCCAACCGCCCCAGCGCCCGCTCCTCTCGCAGCCTCACCCCGCCGGCATCAGAGACTTCGATTCGCACCAACCGGCCCTGCACATGGGGAGGCCTGCCTTCGGCCTTCACGACCCGTAAGTGCTCGCGGTCAACCTCCAGCACCGACTGGGTGACCTTCTCCACCTCCTGCAGGAACGAGCTTCCCAATGTTCGACGGGAGGCCCGCCAGTAGGCCAGCGCACCCAGATCGAACATGAGCGGGCAGAGGCGGGTGAACAGCCTGAGGGCTGCCTCGCGACCCCAGCGCTGGGCAAGCACATCCAGGCCGTCAACCACCAGCCGATCCCATACACCGGCAGACCCGGCCACGGCCTGCTCGAGGACAGCCGGGTCTGCGATCGACCCGCGTGGACGAGCATCCAGCACGGTGACAGTGGGTCCTAGACGAGCTGCTACTGCCTGCGGCGCGCTCCTGGTCGTCACGTACCAGCATTTGGCTGCCTGCTGCTGCCCTTCTGCGAGAAATGCGTGCTCGACGCGAGCGAGGAGTTCGGGTTCCTCGCCGACCCAGACCACGTTGTCGCCGGCGATCAACCCGCCCAGCAGTACGTCGAGGTCTTCGACACCACTGCTTTGACGATCCACCCCCGCCCCTCCCGACCTTCCCTCTTTATAAGCAACGCTAAAGACAAGTACTCGTCATCGGCAACCACCGTTCAACTGCCCTGAGATAACCGGGTGGAAACAACATGATCCTTCTCCCGCTCGGGGTCCTGACGTGGCTGCTGGTTGGTCCCAGCTTGGCCTGGCTGATGCGCCGGCGTGGCTATGACCCCTTTCCGTGGCTCTTGCTCGGGCTGATGGGGGGGCCACTGGCGGTGATCCTTGCGTTCGGGAAGCTGGCCTGGCCCACCTCCGACTGCCCACGTGTCCTCGCGCCCGGCCACGTGCAGCAGGGAAACCTTGACGTGCTGGTCAACCTCGATCCCTCACCACGATCGGTGGACGCCGCAGCCAAGGCCCTGACTCACCTACGCCCGTGGCTGCGCACACTCGGCCTCACCCGGGTGCTACCACGAGGAGGCGGGCGGCTCGCAGAGCGACGCAATGCCGCCGAGCTGGGCCGAGATGCAGCCGCCCTGGGAGTACCCGGCGCACACCTGGTTCTGCTCTTCGGACGTCCCGAACAGGCCCTCCGCCAATACGCCGCCACCGTCAACTGCACACTGGTAGTCGCCACGGGACGGCCTGGCCTTGGCTCAGGCCCTGCACCAAGGCGGACAGGTAGCCGCCGAAGCGACGGACATCGCCAGAATCCTAGCCACGGCCTCGATGATCGAATCGCGCTCCGCCGTATCCGTCTCGGCCCAAGTGAAACGGCCAGTGATGGTGCAAAAACCCAGAAAGGAGGGAGAAGTGAACCCTTCGCCCGGCGAACCGCCCATGACCGTTCCCAGCAGCAGAACAGCGGGTCCAAGGCCCGTGACCGAGACCAGGCCCGCGCCATGACCCAACCAGACTCCATCGTTCCCGACGACCACGACTACCAGGAAACCGCCTGCCTGGCGGCCCTGGCCGTGGGACTGGCCTACTCACAACGCGACCGCCAGAGCTGCATCGACGCACTCGCCTGCGCCCATCCCCGGCAGCTGCGTGGTGCCCGCGAGCGCACAAAAGGGCTGGTCTCCGTCGAGGCTGACATGCGACAGACGGCCATCGACCTGCTCACCGCCGCGATCCACCACACACAGATGACAGAAGAGAACCATGCGCGATCTCAACTGTCCTGACCCAGACCACGACCCCCTTCGACCGGGAGAGCCCAGCAGCATTGTGGAAGAACCGCGCGACCGGTTCGTGGGAATGGTTGGTTCCACCCAGCAACTGTCCATGTCGCCTGCTCTCCGCGTCCCCCGAGGTAGGTACCTGCGCCTGCTCCTGTCGACTCTCCGCCGTTCCGATCGGGCACACGGGAGCCCCTCGCCAGCAGCTGAACACTCAAGCCTCGGCCGAAACAACCGGAGGGGACTGCGCCGAACGGCGAGTCGGCGCTGTCCCGTAGGGAGTCGGCACACGCTCGACCGAGGGTGGCGAAAACAGGTCCCACTAGCACTATCCCGCGGTTACGACACGCCATCCAGGGCTGCAACACCACGTCTCACGACACTGCTGCTTAACGATTCAAATGACCCTCGTCGTATGAGCTAAATCGCGTAAGCAACGCTAAAGACACCTAAACGCCGACTTCGCGTCTTGTTCAACTGGTAAGCGCAAGGAGGCAAACATGGGTCCTGTGACCTTCGCTGCCAAGCTCCAGAGAGTTGTTGGCAATGGCCGTTTGAGACAAAGACGGGTCAGGCGAACGGCAATACGCCGCTACCGCCAAATGCTCCGGGGAGGCCGCCACGGACAGCCTGGACGGCCCACGCGATGCCCAGGCGGTCACACGAGCCGAAGACGGCGTCGTCAGATGGCCTCAATACCCGGTCCGACCACCAAGCCGTGAGAACGCGTGCAATCGATCCTGCGGCTTCTCAGGCGATCAGCCCGCTGCCGTGGACCGTTGACGCAGCCCCCTGGGACTCTGTCCCCACAGACAGCCGGGCACCCTCGTCCCGCGCCCCAGGGACGCCCCGCGCGCACATGCCGCATCCCAGGGGGCTTCGCCAGCGGCCGCCACGCCCAGCCGCACTCACGGTCTCCGCAATGCGGACTGGGGAACACCAGGCGGCCGCTCCACCGGTAAGACAGGAGCACCCGTGAACGAATGGCAGATTGTTCTCACAGTGCTGGTCGGCGTACGGCCATCACCTGGCCGATCATCGGACGGGCCTCCAGAGGCCACAGCCGAGACGACTACCAATAACTCTTCGCGTGTTACAGCGGGCCCGTATTCATCGGCAAATCCCGCTCTAGCGTGCACCCCCACACCTCTGGTTCCACTACCTCCATTAGTTGCTCTTAGAGCCCGGGTCGACGAGCTGACGTCCTTTCAGTAGTCACGAGCGTTGCACCATCAGGTGCCGTGTCCGGCAATGATCCACGGACGCCGGTAATGCAGGCCGCGTTACAAACGGTTGGACGGAACCGAAGGGAGGCGGTGTGGAAAACCCAAGTGACGAGGAACTGCTTCGCGTCTATCAGGCGTACCGCACGATAGCGGTAGTGGGGGCCTCGACATCCCCTGACAAGGCCGCCCACTTCGTGCCTGAGTACCTGAAAGACCAGGGGTTCGAGGTTGTTCCGGTCAACCCGGGCGCCGATGAGGTCTTGGGTGAGCAGGCACATGCCAGTCTGGAGGAGATAGACGGGTCGATCGACGTGGTCGTGGTGTTCCGCTCGTCAGAGGAAGCGCCCGACATCGCCCGCCAGGCCGTGGACGCTGGCGCCAAGGTGATATGGCTACAGGAGGGGATCGTTTCGCAAGAGGCTGCCTCCATCGCCCGTGATACAGGCCTCACCGTCGTGATGGACCGCTGCATTGGACGCACACATGGCCAGCTCGGCCTCGGACCGGGACCAGACTGAGCAGAGCTCCTCGTGCGCACAGGAGCGCGGTTCAACGACTGCCACCGCGACCTCCCCGGGGAACCTCCAGAGTTCGCAGACGATGAGCTTTCTAACGCCCCACTTGTTGGGTGAAAGACTTGACAGACGTGCGGAGACGAAGCATAGTTCTAAAGATAACAGACGTTAGCTTTAGAAGGGCGGCAGCCTCGTGGCCCGCGCACAGAACACCCAGCAGTCCTGGCGCCCGCGGCCGTCGTGCTGGCGGCCTACGTTGTCTCGATTTCCCAGCTGCAGCGAGCAGTGGACACCGCTTTTCAGCTCGCGGTGGTCGCCTGCGGGCCACCCCTCCAAGCTCGAGGTCCGAAGCACCGGCGCGATCCCCGCGGTTACACGATGAACAGAGCCCTGCGGGTCCAAGAATGCGGCCCACATGCAGGCCGAGACGGCCAACAGGGGGCCGACCGGTCCCCGCCTCCTCGCCACCCCTCTGCTCAGCCCAACGCCCTGTTTCCCCAGAGGCGAACTCCAGGGCAGGTCGCAGGGCTGTCGCCACGCAGGAGATGGCCGCTGCCCTCTCGGCCGGGACAAGTCCCACGTGCATGGCGTCCGGTCGAAGCGCGCGCCTACCCCAGTTGCAGCTTCTCACCGCTGGCCGAAGACCCAACGTGAATTCAACCCGGGAGGCGAGTAGTGCACCCCGATAACCCCGGACCGTCGGCGCTCAACCTTCTCAGCCGTAGCGGACGCCCCACCTCGAGCCGCACCGGAGGAGTCGTCATCCCTCTGCGCTCCCGGCGGGGTCGAACTGCCCCGCCCGACGTGCTCACCGAGCCATGTCGCCCCAGCTTGCGGCGACGCGCCAGCCGTCGCGCCCTGCAGTGCCCGTAGCGGTCGTGGTGGCTGTCGAACTGGCGCTGTTGGGCCTTGCTGGCCTCGCGATGTGGTGGGCGGCTTTGGGCTGGGCTACCGGCCAGCGGGAATGGTTTGCATTGGCCGCGGCAGGGTGGGTCGTGTCCCTCCATCTGCCGCTGGTGGTGGTCGCCGTCTGGTTGCGGCGTCGCAGCCACCACAGGAGCTGAATCGGATGCGGTCAATCCACGCGTCCGCCCCCTGAAACCGGCACCTCACCTGAGGAGATGATGCAGCATGAGACTCTTTCTTGATACCGCAAACCTCGACGAGATGCGGGAGGCGGCACGCTGGGGCGTGTTGCGCGGTGTCACCACGAATCCCAGCCTCGTCGTCAAAGAGCAGCGGGACTTCCTGCCACTCGTCAAGCAAATCTGCTCGATCGTGGACGGTGAGGTGTCGGTCGAGACGGCGTCCGACGATCCCGACACCCTGCTGAGACAGGCTCACGACATCGTTCAGATCGCAGGCAACACGATCGTGAAGATCGCCTGTACGCCAAACGGGCTCGCCGCGACCCGGCGACTCGCCGGCGAAGGCATCAAAGTCAATATGACGCTCGTGTTCTCGTCTGCCCAGGCGATCCTCTCAGCCGAAGCGGGCGCCTACATCGTCTCACCCTTCTTGGGTCGCCTCGACGACATCGCAACTCCTGGCCTGGAAGTGCTTGAGGAGATCTGTGAGATCTACGAGGTGCAGAGATACGACACGCAGGTCCTGGCCGCCAGCCTCCGACACCCCATCCACGTCGTCGCGGCGGCCAGACTCGGGGCGCACATCGCCACCATGCCGTTCAAGGTGCTCGAACAGTTGGTGAAGCATCCCCTCACCGATGCGGGTTTCCAGAAGTTCCTGGCGGACTGGGACAACGCCAAGCCGCACCTGGGCGAGCTTCCTGCGTCGTATCTCGCGGGGTGAGAAGACTCGTTCACTGCGAGGAGGAAGAAGATGGCGAGGCTCTTCTCGATTAGGCCCGTGTTGGCACTCAAGGGACGTAGGTTCAAGGGGTTGCGAGGTTGGGCCGGAAAGCCGCTGCACCCGCCGCTCACTGACGTCCCCGTTGCGGCCTACGTGCTCGTGGCGATCCTCGACCTCGTCTCCTACATCGCCGGCTCCCAGGACAGCCCCGGGGTCGCTCGTGACACGTTCGTGGCGGGAACATGGGTGATCATCGCTGGGGTCATCGTGTCGTTCGGAGCGATCATTACCGGCATCTGGGACTGGTGGAAGGGCATCGAGCGCGACCGCTCCACAGGCTTGATCGGTCGGGCAAAGCACACTCAGGTGTGGCGCACCATCAACTGGCACGCCACGGTCATGCTCGTCATGACGGGAGTCGTGATCGCCGACATCGTCGTGCGGCTGGCCCAGTACGAGGAGGCGCACACGGAGTTGCCGGCCCTGATCTTTTCGGTCGTCGCCGCCGTTCTCGTCTCGTTCGGAGCGATGTATGGAGGGTCTCTCGTCTACGACTACCAGTTCAACGTCGAGGACCTGGAGGGCTCAACCGCGTGGGACGAGAGCGAGATCGACCAGATGCCTGCGGACAAGCCGCAAGCCGGGTGGTGAGCCTGCAGCTAAAACAAGGGACCCAAATGGAGACACATACGCAATCCCACCATGACGGACACAGCAGCGCGGGTCCGCCCGACCTCTCGTACCTGCTCCTCGACCGGGAAGAGACCTCGCCGTGGGAGCAGGTTCATTCCCGCCATATCCCGCCCGAGAAGTGGAAGAGGTTCGAGGCCTACATGGCCGAGATCTTCGAGACCTTCGGCATGGACCTGAACACGGGCGGCACGATAAGGAGCCCCGAGCGCTTCCTGGGTGCGTTGTTCGATTCCACCGCCGGCTACGAAGGCGATCCCAAACTCCTCACGGCCTTTCCCACCGAATGTCGCGGGGGGCCCGACTGCACGATAAGCCAGGTCATCGAAGGCCCCATCTCCTTCTTCGCGCTGTGCGAACATCACGCGCTGCCCTTCCACGGGCGCGCCTACGTGGGCTACATCGCCCACGAGCACATCATCGGCATCTCGAAACTGACCCGCCTCGTGCGCCTGTTCGCCCGCCGCTTCACACTCCAGGAGCGGATCGGCCAAGAGGTGGCCGACACGCTGGTCCGCGTCCTCAAGCCTCACGGCGTCGCGGTACACCTCGAAGGCGTCCACCTGTGCACCCAGATGCGGGGCGTGAGGGAAGAGCAATCACGCACATGGACCTCGTTCTGGAGAGGCAACTACGAAAACGACCCGGCGCTGCGCGACGAGTTTCTGCAAGTGGCCCGGCGCCGGAACGCGTGATGAAGCCCGAACCTCGAGGACTTCGATGACGCTCCTCGAACGACTTCACGAAACGGCCGGCCTGCCCACCTACCCGCTATCGGCCACCCTCGAGCGGCTTCACGGCGGCCCCTTCGGGTTCAGCAGTCCTCGGGTCTTCGCCAACTTCGTGACCTCGCTCGACGGCGTCGTCTCGCTTCCTCATGTAGCTGCGTCTCCCGCTGTCATCAGCGGCAAAAGCGAAGCAGACCGCTTCATGATGGGGCTTCTACGCGCCTGCGCGGGAGCCGTCCTCATCGGGGCATCGACCCTGCGAGCTGAGCCCGAGCACAGGTGGACCCCTGAACACGTCTACCCGCGGGTTCGCGATGACTTCGCACAACTGCGGCGCGAACTCGAGCTCGCCCCGCGCCCCGAACTCGTCGTGGTTACCGGGACCGGGCATCTCGACCCAGGCATGCACGTGCTCGAAGAGGGAGCTCTCGTCCTGACGACGAGAAGAGGCGCCGACACGCTGGCCACCAGGCTGCCGTCTTCCTCCACCGTCATGGTGGTCAGCGAAAGCGACTCCCTCCAAATTGACACGGTCGTAGCGGTCATCCGCTCGCGAGGTCACGAACAGGTCCTCAGCGAAGGAGGCCCCAGGCTTCTCGGGCAGCTGCTCCAAACCCAGGTCCTGGACGAGCTCTTCGTGACCTTCTCTCCCATCCTCCTGGGACGAACCGAGACGGAATACAGGCCGGGCCTCGTTGACGGAGTCGACCTGTCCTCGCCGTCCGCCCCCCGGGCGCAGGTGCTCAGCGTCCGCAGACACGACTCCCATCTGTTTGTTCGCTACCTGCTTTCCCACGCTGCGGGGGAGGGGATGTGAAGCCTCTCGGACACGCCGGTGCCCGTGGCTCTCACGTGGAGTTCCGTGACACGACACCTCGAACAGTGCTGGTAACCGGCGCAACGGGCACCCTCGGTAGGACGGTTACCCGCCGCCTCCTCGAGGACGGGAACCGAGTGGCCGCCACCTGGCAGAACCAGGACAAGGCGCAGTCACTCGCAGACGAACTGCATGCTTTCCATGAGCGGCTCACGCTCGTGGAAGCCGACGTCACCGATCCACAGTCCGTTGCAACCGCGGTGCAACGGACAGAGACGCAGCTCGGAACGGTAGAGGCTCTGGTCCACCTGGTCGGGGGTTGGGAGGGCGGCGCCCCCATTCACGAACACCCGCTTGAAGTCTGGGACCGCATGATGGACCTCAACCTGCACTCAGCATTCATTTGCTGTCGTGTCGCCTTGCCTGGAATGTATGCACTGAATTGGGGGCGGGTCGTGCTCGTCTCCAGTCGGGCTGCCCGCCAGGAGCGCGACAACCAGGGCGCCTACGCGGTGGCCAAGGCCGGGGTGTCGGTTCTTGCCGAGACGATCGCTGAAGAGAGCCGCGGCACAAACGTCACCGCCAACGTCATCGCCCCGTCCATCCTGGACACTCCTGGCAACCGGGCCGCGATCCCTGACGCAGATCGCTCGAAGTGGGTCCCTCTCGAGGACGTCGCCGCCACGGTCGCCTTTCTGATCTCCGAACAAGCAGGTGAGCTGCGCGGGGCATGGCTGCCCCTCTTCGGCTCGGCCTGAACGATGAGCAGGGACGCAACCATGGCGCTCGCAACCATCGTCCGGCAACCGCTTGCAGACGACGGCAAAGCCTCTCGTCGGGGCATCCGGGGCTCCCCGGGGGGGCTGGTGTGAAGCCGCAGGAGCATCGTGCCCTCGGGGTCGCCGTCTCCTCGGCTGCCCTCGTAAATCTGGGGGGCGACAGCGGTGAGCCGTTCCTGCTGAGTTTCGGCGACGTCGTGGCCCTAAGCGGGGACTTCTTCATCGCCGACGGCGCCCCGATCCACAGTTGTCCTGGGGTGGATGCGGGCGCCGAGGCGCAGCCCTCCGAAGGGCTTTTCGAGCTGGCCGCCGTCCCCGGGGACCGAGGACAAGCGCCCGCCACCCGAGACGAGATCGTCTGTGCCCTCAAGGTGATGAGCGTGGACCAGAGGCTGGTAGACCCCAGGTTCGAGCCGGGCGGACAGTTCGGTAACTACAACTTCAGCTCAACCGCCTCGGAAACCGAGGTGGAGCGACGGGTGCGGGACCGCTTCCTGGCCCTGGGAGCTTCCAACGACGACCATTTCGTCCGCCCCGGCCCCAGAGGTCCCGCCACCAGCGGCGATCGTCCTGCCGCCCGCTTCGGCTCGGCACCGCGCGCCTACCGCCGCCTGCACGAGCGCGCCCTCGACCAAGCCTGGCAGTTGGGCCGCGACGGCGGTGGCATCTCCCACGCCATGGCCCGGGAGGCGGCCGCCCAGCACTACCTCACCGATGCCTTCGCCGCCGGGCATCTGCGCACGCCCGTGGCGGCCATACGGGAGTTCTGGCAGGCGAAATACCCCGAGTTCTGGGAAGGGCTGCGGCGCAAGGTCGCCTCGGACACCGTGGACGCGCTGAGAGAGCTGACCGCGCCCTTGCGGATGCTGCCCACCTCCTTTCTCTACGGCCGAACGCTGCAGGCGGTGCGGGCGAGGACGAGGGGATTCCCCCGCATCTCGCTAGGCGATCTGCTGGCCAAGGTCTTCCACGACTACGACAACACGCACGGCCTCACCCTGGAGGGCGGCGGCAGACTCTTCGGCGACGGCTGCCTCGACCAGGGCCTAACCCGCGAGCTGGCGCTTGCCGCAGTGCGCGCCGGCGTCGACGACGTCGAAGTCGCCTTGACCCTGGGGGCATCCGGCAAGAGCTCCAGCGGCGAGGCGCTGTATCGGGCGGTTCGGCAGGTAACAGGAGCACCGGCCGAGCAGTTTGTCGCCGAGACCAAGATCCCGAAAGCTTCTCGCGACAATCCGCCCCAGAACTGGCAGGGACCCGACGTTGAGGCCTTGTGGGAGTCGCCCATCGTTGGCACCAGGGGGACGACCGTGGGGGAGGCGGTGACCGAAGCGCTGGAGCTGGGCCAGGAGCTGCCGCGGCGGTTGGACTGTCTGGCGCACGGTGCCGTCGACTTCGTTGGGCTGTCCCAGATTCCCGCACTGCGCGAATGGGTGGTCGGAAAGGCGTGCCAGGCCTACCGCCGGGGCTTCCTACGGAACCTGACCACCGATCCCAAAGGGACCGTGCTCGCCTGCCTCTCCGACCATCACCTTGATATCACGGTCCCACCCCCAGGGATGGTGAGGGAAGAGGTGGTTGCTCAGGGCAGCAGCCAGACTGAA
Organism: Nitriliruptorales bacterium; assembly: GCA_046263195.1. Lineage (GTDB taxonomy): Bacteria > Actinomycetota > Nitriliruptoria > Nitriliruptorales > JAHWKO01 > JBHELG01. Next base: position 17,749 of record JBHELG010000018.1, read on the forward strand.
TGAACAGGACAGGAGATCGCTGATGCAGTTGGGGATGTTTGGGGGGATGAACGGCGAGAGTTGCGGCCAACGGCCAGCGGTGATGACCTCTTGCTTGGCGAACTAGCCGAGCTCCTCGAGCACCAATGATCGATCACCCCGCCTTCAGCGTCGAACCGTGGTCCGTGCGGGAATGCCAACTGAATCTGGAGGTGCTCGCCCAAACCGAGTCGGTCTTCGCCCTGTCCAACGGCCACATAGGCCTGCGCGGCAACCTCGACGAGGGCGAGCCCCACGGATTGCCCGGCACCTACCTCAACTCGCTCTACGAGTTGAGACCTCTTCCTCACGCCGAACTCGCCTACGGCTATCCCGAATCCGGCCAGACCGTCATCAACGTCACCAATGGCAAGCTCATCCGCGTGCTCGTCGACGACTGGCCCTTCGACGTCCGTGACGGCACACCCCACGAACACGAGCGGGTCCTCGACCTGCGGGCAGGCACTCTCACCCGGCGCGTGCTGTGGTCCTCCCCCGCAGGGTGCCCGGTGCGCATCACCTCCACCCGGCTGGTGTCCTTCACTCACCGGGCCGTCGCCGCGATGTGCTACCAGGTCGAACCCATCGGCAAAGCCTTCCGCGCCGTGGTGCAGTCCGAGCTGGTAGCCAACGAACCTCTGCCCGACACTCGCGGGGACCCGCGAACCGCAGCCGGCCTCGAATCATCCCTGGTACTAGACGAGAACCTCACCGAGGATACGTCCGCCGTGATGGTCCATCACACGAAGGGGAGCAAGCTGCGTCTCGCCGTCGCCATGGACCACGAAATCAATGGCCTAGCCGGCTTGCAGATCCAGGCACAGGGCGTCGCCGACGTCAGCCGGGTCTCCTTCGCCGCCCAACTCCACCCCGGGCAGACGCTGCAGCTGGTCAAGTTCATCGCCTACGGCTGGTCGAGCCAACGCTCCCGCCCCGCCCTCCACGACCAGGTCGTTGCTGCGCTCACCAGTGCCCGGCTCACCGGATGGGACGGCCTACTGGCCGAACAGCGCTCCTTCCTCGATGAGTTCTGGGCTGGCGCCGATGTCCAGGTGGAAGGCGACGCCGAGGTGCAACAGGCGGTCCGCTTCGGACTGTTCCACATCCTGCAGTCCGGGGCTCGAGGCGAGTGGCAGCCCATCCCAGGCAAGGGACTCACCGGACCGGGCTACGACGGGCCCACCTTCTGGGACACCGAGACCTTCGTGCTGCCCCCGCTCATCTACTGCCATCCCCAAGCGGCCGCCGACGCACTGCGCTGGCGGTACACGACGCTGCCCAGCGCCACCGACCGGGTCGCCCGCCTCGGCCTTCAAGGGGCAGCATTCCCGTGGCGCACCATCGCCGGTGAGGAATCCTCGGGCTACTGGCCGGCCAGCACCGCCGCCTTCCATATCAACGCCGATATCGCCGACGCCGTCCTGCGCTACCTCGACGCGCCACCCAAGACACCGACTTCGAACGCGACACCGCCCTTCCGCTGCTGGTAGCCACGCCCGGCTGTGGCGCTGCCTGGGACAGCACGACCTCGACCGTCGGTTCCGCATCGACGGCGTCACCGGACCCGACGAGTACAGCGCAGTGGCCGACAACAACGTTTACACCAACCTCATGGCCCAACAAAACCTGCGAGCCGCAGCCGACGCCGTCGACCGCTACCCCCAGGAGGCCCGGGCGCTAGGAGTGACCCAGGAGGAAACCGCCTCGTGGCGCGATGCAGCCACCACCATGCTCATCCCCTACGACGAGCGCCTCGGCGTCCACCCACAAAGCGAAGGCTTCACCGACCACGCCCGCTGGGACTTCGCCGCCACCAGCGTCGACCAGTACCCCCTCTTCCTGCACTTCCCCTACTTCGACCTCTACCGCAAGCAGGTGGTCAAACAGGCCGACCTCGTGCTGGCCATGCACCTGCGCGGCGACGCCTTCACCAACGAGCAGAAGGCCCGCAACTTCGCCTACTACGAAGCCATCACCGTCCGAGACTCGTCCTTGTCAGCCGGCACCCAGGCCGTTCTGGCGGCGGAGGTGGGCCAACTCGAGCTGGCTCACGATTACCTGCGCGAAGCCGCTCTCAGGGACCTCCACGACCGGCAACACAACACCCGAGACGGCCTGCACATGGCCTCCCTGGCCGCAGCCTGGACCGCGCTCGTCGCCGGTCTGGGCGGCATGCGAGCCGGCAACGGCCGCATCACTTTCGCGCCCCGCCTCCCCAGTGGTATCAGCCAGATCACCTTCTGGCTCAACTATCGCGGGCGACATCTCGAAGTTGTCGCAGGCGCGACCGCGCCACCTATCAACTCCTGCACGGCCCGCCGCTACCCACAGCCCACCACGGCATACACTTCCTCGTCAGCGACGACCCGGTCGCCCACGCCATTCCCCCTCTTGCTCCCCCACACCCACCACACCAACCCCCCGGCCGCGAGCCGATGGCCCGCCACTCCGGAAGACCCACGGTGCCATAGCCATCGCATGTCTTGCGCAAGCCCCCCACTTGGTGGTGCTCACAGCCCGCAGTGATGCTGATGGCACACTCACGCCTCGAGCCCGGTGGCGTGCTCGCGTGCGCGACATCGAACACTTCCCCACGCGTCCGCCAGAGCTACCAGACGATGCTGCATCCGAACGGCTCGGTGCTTCGCACCTTGACTGGGCGTCCGGCCATGACGTCGGCCACGGCGTCCTCCAGGTCCGCGCTGGTGATCGTCTTTCCGAGTCGGGAGTCGTCGATGCGCCCGCTGTAGAGCACGTCGAGCACCGGATCCAGCAGAAAGGCATGGGGCGTGCACACGGCGCCAAAGGCCCGAGCGAGTGCCCCGTCGGCATCCTTGAGATACGCGAAGGTGTAGGACCGTTTGGTCGCTCGAGCGACCATCTCGTCCACGGTGTCTGGCGGCGAGAGGCTGGCATTGTTGGAGTTCACGCCTACGACCTCGAGGCCAGCAGGCCGCCACGCATCGGCCAACGCGATGAGGCGTCCCTCATAGGCACGCACAGTTGGACAACCGTTGGCCATGAATATGACGGCCGTCGCCGTGGTACCGGCCAACGACCCCAGCGAATGCTCTTGGCCGTCGACGCCGACCAGCGGCACCCTCATGATGTCTTGGAGACCTGTCGTGGACATCTCTTCCGCCATTTCTAGAAACGATCAGGGAACTGTTTGACTATCCCAGTAGCCAGCACGTCAGAGACCGTCAGGATCTCGGTGAAGATTTGATCGAACGCTTCAATGTCGTCCTCCCAACGCTTTTCCAGCCGGGCGACGGCCTCATCCTTGGTCAAGGCCAAGTGCTGGCTCAACAGGTCGGCCAAGTCGCTTTCCGGCCAATTTGGGTTGGCCCCGGCGAGAAACGAGGCGATCTTGGCGGCGTTTTCGTCCCATTTCCGGTCGGCGGCAGCGAACTTGGCCTGGTCACCCGTCTTGGCCGCCTCGACGAGGTCGACGGCCACGGTGATGTGCTCTTTCAGTAGCAGGGTGAGCTGGTGGCCGGCCATCTCGCCGTAGAAGGGGATGATGGCGTTGCCGATGTCCTCCTGGTTCTTCAAGAGCCTGCCCGCGACTGTGGCCGTGTCAGGCGAGTCGAAGATGGCGGCCACCACGTACTCCCTCGTCCATATCACGTGGTCCGACCAGAGCCGCCGCAACGCCAGTCGCAGCGACAGTTCCTCGGGCCCGACGGCACGAGCATGGTCATGCTCCGTTCGGAAGTGGTCGAGGATCCGGTGAAAGAGGGACGGGTCCCTCTCGTGGGTTGAAGTCGGCACAGCTCATCCTCCCGTCGCTCTCTGTTCTCCTAACGGAATTGTCGGTGGTGGGCGTTTGCCTACAAAGAATCCATAAGCAAGAGTGATGGTTATTGACACGTCGGTGTGAGGGACAGTCCGCTCCTCTCGAGGCTGCGGTGAAGCCGAGGTGGACACGATGACGGCTGTGGCGTCGACCACGCGGCTCGTGGTCACAAGGGGCTGATAGCTTCGCCGCCGCCAAGTACAAGGCGGGGTGTGGTTGGCCGGCCAGGAGGTGGAGGTGGTCTGCGACGGGCGGCTCGTCCACATCCACCACCGGGGCGTGCTGATCGCAACCCGCGCCCGACGCCACTGAGTCGAGAAATGAAAGTCGGCGTGGGTGCGCAAGACCACCCGGCAAGGCAGGAGCCGGCCATCGGCACCGCTCCGTCGGTGGCTCGCAAGGTCGACTCGTCCGGCGACGTGTGCTTCGCGGGGTACAACTATCGGGTTGGCAACGCCTACCGGCGTCGTCAGGTGCAGGTGGCGGTGGTCGGCGACACCGTCGAAATCTTCGTCGGCCAAGAGCTCATCCGAGCGCACCCGGTCAGCACGACCCCACCCGCCAGCACGGTGCGCTGGCCAACCCCGGCGGCCGACCCAACCGCATCAACGCCGCCACCCCCTAACCAGTGTCAGGTAGGAATCAAAGTGTCAGCTGGGTACCGAAACTTGACAATACGCGCGCCGTTGGCAGCTCGGCTAGCCGCTGTCCCAAGCGTTCTTGGGCGGCTTTCATGGCGTGATAGGTGGCGTCTGGTGGTCCTGTGAGGTCTATGAAAGGCGTTTCTCGACAAAATGAGGGTGCCTCTCAGTGACCCGTAAGGCGCACAGGCCAGTGCTCGTCGTCGGGTAGATCCATGCCGAGCTCGTCGGCGATCGCACGCGCTTGGCGGTCGAGCTCGCTGGCTCGCTCCTCGTCGCCGGGTCTTCCGCGCTCAGCATCTGGGCGAAGCCGGCCAGGGTGAGGGCGACGAGAGGAGGGGAGCCCAGCCGCTGGTGATGATCGATCGCGGCCTCGAGTGGGCTGGGGCATCCTGGAAGCGGGCGCGCCGTCGCAGGGGTGCTTCGTCGGGTAGTTGTGACTGTTGCTCTCATCACCTCTCCTCCGACTTGTGGCCGGTTTTTTCCTACTCCAATTGCGTGGCTGCGTTGACGGCCGGCGCCTCTGCGGTGGGGGCGGGTTGATGGGTAGGTCTAGCGGCCGAGGGCAAGGGTGAGACCGAACTGGCGATCGCGCGTCAGCTCCTGCCGGTGCCGGTCCAGCGTGGTGGCGGCCGACCGGTGCTCGGCCTGTTGCGACGGATCGTGGGGTTCGTCGGCGAGGGTGGCTGTCGGTCGGCGATGTTCCAGCGCACCCGGTAGCCCTCGACGGTACGCGCGGCCTCGCGCCACAGGGACTGCTCGTTGGCGGCCGGGGGCTGGCACCAAGCGGCGATGGCTAAGCCGCGCAGAGGCCGTGCACCCCGATCCTGGGGAGCCCATCCCTAGAGCTCGTCCTCGATCAGGTTCTTGATGTTTTCCAGGCTTCGTTCCATCCCGCTGCGCATCAGACTGGCGTTGATGGATTCGGGGAACTCAGCGCTGATGGCGAGATTCGTCTGATCGGCTCCGATAGCCTCGAAGGTGGCTCGTCCACGCATCTCGACAGGACCATCGTGGATTACCGCGCCCATCGCCCGGTTCGGCTCGAACTCCATCACCTCCATTGTTCCCTCAATGGGATTGCCCCACATGCTGTGCCGCCTCCGAATAATCGTCCCCACTCCGATCGGCGCGTCTGAGTCCAGCCACAGTTCGAGACCCGGGTTCCAGCGGGGGTGATTCCGGACATGCTCATCCGCGTACCAGTGGAACACATCGGCTATGGGGCGGTCGATCACCTTCGAGACCTCGACTCTCATGCCGACTCCCTTCGCAACCCCGGCCAGCAGGTGCTAGGCGGAACCATGCTGCACCGCTTGCCATCCTTATTCTGGTAGCTGCTGATTTGGACTCTGATGATTCCTCCCGTCTACCGTTTCGGAGGTTGGCCCTCACCGCCTGAGACTGCGGCCGAGGGCGCGACCTTCCTGTTGGGTGCGGTTCTGCTGCCACGGGGCAGTACGCATTGCAGAACCGGGTCCTGCCGATGGGGCTCGGGCGATGGCATCGGTGGCCTCGTCGCCCAGCGCTCGCTCCGGATCGGCGACGTTCCAGCACAGCCGGTACGACCTCGCGTGCGAGTCGCGGTAGGGCCATCCCGTACCGGCCGCTCACCGCTGCGTTGCGATTGAGGCCGGTGCCGCCAGACCCACCTCCGATGCCGCGGGGTCGTAGCCCCGGGTGCTGTTCCTGTGCACGGGCAACTCGGCACGCTCGCAATGGCCGAGGCCCTCCTCGATTACCTCTCGGCCCACTCCATCGAGGCTCGAAGCGCCGGGAGTCATCCAAAGCCGCTCCACACCAATGCCGTGCGTATCATGGCCGAACGGGGCATAAACGTCGCCGGGCGCTCCACCAAGAACCTCGACCGGTTCACGCGTACCCGGTTCGATCGTGTGATCACCCTGTGCGACAAGGTC
>JBHELG010000019.1:0-5419 GCA_046263195.1 Nitriliruptorales bacterium
AAGGGCCACTCTCAACAGGTCCGATACCGCGCTAAGCGGGGCCCATTTCAGCCTGATGGTTGCCTGCGAGAGGACGTGAGGCTTCGCGGGCCGTAGCGTCCGAGGGTCCCGGTGGGCTGACTCGATTATGCAGCCTGTCGCCTCGTTGGGGAGCTGACTTCGTATCGATGTGTCGCCCACCGGAATCCGGCCGCGGATCTGACTCAAGAGAGGCGTGGGAGCTCTAGCTCGCATCAGGACTGTCGACCGTGGCTTCTGATCCGCGATCGAAGGAGGTTCTGATGGCAAGCACGATCATCGGGGTGGACCCCCACAAGCGGTCGCACACTGCAGTAGTGCTCGACGACAAGGAAATGATTTGCGCGCAGCTGCGGATCGCTGCGGACCGCCGGCAGGTTGATCGGCTGTTGGCGTGGGCGGGCGAGTGGCCCGTGCGGACGTGGGCGGTCGAGAACGCCAACGGGTTGGGACGGCTGTTGGCCCAGCAGCTGATCCACCGCGGCGAGACCGTGGTGGACGTCCCGGCCACCCTGTCGGCTCGAGCCCGCAAGCTGTCAGGGCTGTCGGGGCGCAAGACCGACGGGCACGACGCCCGGTCAGTGGCGATCGCGGCCAGGAGCAACAAAGGACTGCGACGGGTCGCACCTGAGGACTTCACCGTGGTGCTGGGGCTGCTGCTCGACCGACGCTGGCACCTAGTCTCGCATCGGCACAAGACCATCTGCCGACTGCACGCGATCCTTGGCGATCTTCTCCCCGGGGGCGCCAAGACGGCCCTTTCGCCCAATCAGGCCGCCAAACTGCTGCGCGGGATCCGTCCCGTGACGCTGATCAACGTCGAACGCCGGCAGGTCACACGCGAGCTGTTGAACGACTGGCGCGAGCTCAACCGCAAGATCCCCGGCGTGGAGCAGCGCATCCACCAGGCGCTGGCAGCTCACGGATCGACGCTGACCGAGCTCTACGGGATCGGAGATGTTGCGCAGCCACGATCCTGGCCATCGTCGGTGACGTGTCACGGTTCCCGAGCCAAGGACACTTCGCCGCGTTCAACGGCACCGCTCCGTTAGAGGCCTCCTCCGGCGACGTCAAACGGCACCGCCTCAACCAGCGCGGCAGCCGTCAATTCAACAAGGTGATCCACCTGGCCGCCATCAGTCAGATCCGCCACGCTGGTGTCGGACGGGCGCACTACCTGCACAAGCTCGACGAAGGAAAGAGCCGCAACGAAGCGATCCGCTCGTTGAAACGCCAACTGTCCAACGTGATCTACCGGCGACTCGTCGCCGACGCAAAGAAACGTGGCGCGACCCAGGAAGGACAAGCGGGGACGAGACTCGCGTCCGCGTGACCGGCTCGCACCCCGACACCGGTTCTTTCTTCTAGTCACAACCTGGGCCGCCAAACCAACGCTACACCCACTTGCCGGTCGCGGCCCACCGCAACCGGCTCCCCAGCCACACCCACATCCGAAGCCCAAAATCGGACTCTTGACAGAGAGAAGCTTCGATACCGGTAGGTTCCGGGCGACCATCGCACAAGCGACCATGGGCGTTGCCGGCCCGGCCCCCCTGCGCTGATCCGACCGAGTGAGGAGTTCGACTACCACGTCGCGCATGTGCCTTCACCGCGATAGGGCATCCACGTCGGAGCATGTTCGTGAGCCTGCGTCGCCCCCTCCTCTTGCTGGGCCTAGCGCTCCTTGCGCTGGCGGTCGGGGCATTCGCCCGTGGTCGGGGGCCGGTCAGAGTCGGATAGCCGTCCTGGTAAGCGAGCCAGGGCAGGCGTCATGCCGGGAGCCCCCCCTGCAGCTGGGCTTCGACGCGTACCGCCGGTTGGACCGGCTGTCGTACCTGGAACTGGGGCCGCGGACGTGGGGGCACTCAACGGCCGACCCTGGCGGGAGCAACAACGACAACCGACAGGTGCTGCCGGTGATGCCGGATGGCCGCTGGTGCTGTTCGAGCAGCAGGGTACGGGGATCGTGACCTTCCTTCGCCACCAGGAGGCGATCGGGGCGCCATGGAGACTGCAGGTGGACGGGCGCCAGGTCGCGACCGTGGATGCCGCCGACCTCGGCCAAGCTCACCCGGCCGACTCTCTCAGCGCTGCCTTCCCCTACCCCTGTCCCACTCGAGCCCTGATAGGTAGTCGAAGGTGAGCCTTGGGGATCGACGACGCGGACAGGTGGAAATCGTCGAGGGTCTTAATCACCGGAAATGCCCCCGAGCGGATGCGGTTTGCGCTGAGGATCACGAGTGCAGACCCACAACAGCGCAGGCATCCTGACGAGATAGGCCAGCGACCCGTTCGGCGCCAGGAGCTGCGTCCCTCATCTCGATTTCCGGCTGCGACGGTGGCCTGCAGGTCGGCGATCTTTTGAGATTATTCACGGAGCGGCCAAGCGACCCAGCTTGGGAACCACCAACGTGTCGCCGGCGCGCAGTAGGTCAGGGACTGTTGGAGCTGGCCCGGAGGGCCAGTGGCCGCGGCCGCTGCGCGTCTCGATCGCGGCCACGTCGTCGGCGTGGACAGCTCACCTTGAGATGTTGGGGATAGCTACCACCGCTGGGAACACCCCGCGACTGCCTTGACCAAGGCCGCTCCGAAGCGTGGTCATTGGAGTTCCTGAGCTGCAAACCCCCTTTCGAGGAGCGCTCTCGTCCCGGCCCGAGTGTCCGACTGCGGTGGCGTGACCAAGGCCGAGGCTTGGTAGTTTGTCCTTTCGTTCGCACGCTCTGGTGTCGCTCGGCGCGGTTGGCGGGGCCGGTATCGGGTCCCGAGGCTGTGGTCCGACGCCCGGGCCCGGGCAGTTGCGGGCGCCCCGCTAGTGGCTGGAGGGGATGTGGGGTTCCACCTTCTAAGCGCGGTCGTGGTGGCGCTCATGTTCGTGATGGCCGGGGCGGCGGCAAGCGTCCAGGAGCCGACGAGAGGCAGAGGCCCGGTCGGCTGGGAGAGCTACCGGCGGCTGGATCGACTGCCCGAGCTGCCGCTAGGGGTGGAGACCCGACAATTCTCCAGCTTCGACCGTACCGGCGGCAACAATGACGGCTTCCTGGGCACCTACTCCTGCCTCCGTCACACGGCCACCGGTTGTGTGATCGCCGAGCACCGGGGGCCGGGTGAGATCGCCTCGATTTGGTCGACGCGCGTTGGTGATAAGACAGGCGACGTCCGCCCCACCGGCAGGCTCCGTGTCTTGCTCGACGGGCGGGCGGTGATTAACGCGCCGCTGGCCGACGTGGTGGCTGGGAGGCTTGGCCCGCCCTTCGTTTTCCCCCTCGTGGCCACCGCCGAGCAGAGCTCGGGCGGTGTGTACCTCAAAGTGCCGATGCCATTCCGCGAGTCCATGCTGATCGAGACCGAACACAACCCGTTCTTCCACCATGTCACCTACCGAATCTTCGCAGACGCTGAGGGCGTGGAGTCCTTCGATCCCAGTGACGAAGCGGCGGATGTCGTTGAGTTGCTGCGGTCAGCTGGCACCCGTGACCCGAAACCTCCACCGCCCGCCGCTACGACCAGCGAGCAGGACTTCTCGCTGTCGCCGGGGCAGACGGCGGTAGTGGGGCAACTCCAGGGCCCAGGCCTCATCACCGCGCTGCGCATCTCGCTCCCCCAAGTGGTGGGGCCATCCCACCCGCCCCGTCTGTTAGCCAACGGTCTTCCCGCGGGTCGAGCCGGCTCCGGGAAGATCGCCGTCACAGTCGACCCGCGCAATGTTGGCGTTCGAATCACGCGTCGCGCCGAACCCACAGCGGGCACCCAGGTTGCTCCCGTCTTGGTTGACGGGATCAGGTCGATGCGCTTCTCGCCGCCCGGCATCGAGCCGGGTACCGGACAGGTTGTGCAAGTACTGGAGGTCTCCCCTGTCCTGGCTGCGGGTCTTTCGACGCTGACGCTGTCCGACGTCCTGATCGCACCCGGAGTGACCTATGCCGTCGACTCCCTCGTGGATGGCACTGCGGTGCGCAGCGACACGATCCGGCTCCAGATGGCCCCGACGACTTCGGCAACGCCTGTCTACGAATCGGTCATCGGCGATTCAGACGCCTTGTTGCGTGGTACGCGACTGCGTATCAGCTTCGACGGCCGACGTACCGTCGACGCACCGATCGGCGAGTTCTTCGGCTCGGGACTCGGCGAGTACCCCGTCTCCGCGCTGCTCTTCGCCCTCGACCCTGACGGCTGGTACTCGTCCTGGTGGCCCATGCCCTACGCGACGGGCGCCACCATCGAGCTCTCTAATCAGTCGCACGTCCCGATCGAACTGGGCCGGGTCGAGGTGACCTCGGCGCGTGACGAGCGCTGGGGCCAGCGGCTCAGCGACGGGGAGGCCGGCTACTTCCACGCCACCGCTCGGTCTGGCTTCACCGAGCCTGCCCGAGACTGGGCGTTCCTCGATACGGTCGGCGAGGGCAAGTTGGTCGGAGTGTCGCACACCATGGAGGGGGCCATCCCCCATCCGTCGCCCCCGCTGGTTCCTAACAGCTATCTCAAGGATGTATCGGGTATGGGAGGCTACCTAGAGGGTGACGTACGCGCCTACGTGGACGGTTCTCCCAGCCCGAGCCTCCACGGCACCGGCACGGAGGACTTCTACGAAGGCGGGTGGTACTTCGACCGTGGGCCCTTCTCCTACTTCGCCAACGGCCATTCGGCCCACGAGCGCCAGGGCCAAGGTTGTGTCTTCGAGTGCGATTCGGCCTATCGTGTCATGATTGCCGACGCCGTGCCGTTCCACTCGAGGCTGCATTTCGGCATCGAGCATGGAGGCGGCAACGAGTGGCCCGCGACCTACGGGTCGACCGCATTCTGGTACGGGCCGGACCGCACCTGACCACCGGCTCCCGGTATCCAGGGAACTCGGTTGATGCAAGGTCTCGAACCCGGCGATGTCCTCGGCAAGCAGTGCGCAAGGTCGTTTCCTCCCCGTCTCGGTGCTCCCACGCTGTTCCGCTTTTGGCATTCACGCGGAAACCCTTCGCGTCTGAACTGACCTGCCGGACGTTCCCCACACCCACCTTTCCTGAACGGTTGCCGCTGCGGCAGGATGACCGTTGCGGTCTTGAGGGATCTCGTCGAGCCGGGCAGTCACCGGCCCCCATGGATAACGCAGGAGCGCCGCAAGCCACTCGCTCGCATCCCAACGACCCAGCAGGACGGCCATCCTTCGCGTAGCCGCCGACGCAAACCGCTCGATGCAAAGCGGCGCCAGCGTCTGACCGTGGAGGTCAGCCGGTCAGCCTCCCGGAGGGGTCCCGTTCAGTCTGGACTGAAGTCGAGCCAGTCGCGGAGCCGCTCGGACTTGAACGCCTTTTGGCGGGCGAACTTCTCAGTGTCAGGTCGGCCAGCCGCACATCCGGCCTCGGTTCGACAAAGAAGTCCCCCTCCAAGGCTGAGGCTCGCTGTTCAGGGA
>JBHELG010000020.1:0-24724 GCA_046263195.1 Nitriliruptorales bacterium
TTGCTGGTCAGCAAGGCGGGGTGTTGGAAGTAGGCGTGGGCGAGATTCCGACTGCGGGCAGTGACTCGGCTTGAGCGCGAGGTGAGCATCGGACCTCGTCCCACGACACCTGCCGGCCAGCCGATGGACTGCAAGGTGAGCGGCTACACTTCATGGGTTGGGTGTTTCACTGGGTCTACCGGAGCGGCCCTCCAGGTCGTTACGGTCCCGCTCCGCAGCAAGCCATGGCTCTACTTCATGCTGGCCCCGGTTCGGGACCCCGTTACGAGTTGCCGGGCCTGCTGCGGGAGCGGCGGGTGCCGGCGCTGGCTTGAAAGGAGCCTGTCCTGCCGGACCCAGCTGTGCCGCTCCGGGCCCGCCGCTCCGCGCTTCATGTTTACCGCAATCAGAGAGGAGCGAGATGGACCAGCAGTGGGTAGTGGCGGGCGGTGACGCCCACAAGTACACGATCACGTTCGCAGCGCTCGATTCGACGGGCGGCGAGATCGACATTGCGACGTTCGACATCAACCCACAGGGCATGGTGGCGCTGCTGGGTTGGCTCGCGGGGTTCGATGTCCCCGTCAGCCGCATCGGGATAGAGGGCTCAGCGGCTTGTGGTCGGTCGGTGACCGAGTTCCTGACCCAAGCAGGCTTCGACGTGCGGGAGGTCAAACCTGCGCGCACCTCCGACCGTCGTCGTCGCCGTCGTCGGCAGAAGACAGACCGCGAGGACGCATTGGCGATCGCACGTGAGGTCCTTGCCGATGATCGCCTCCCCCTGGCGGTCTCTGCATCGCCTGCATCGGCAGCGCACGCCGAGATCAGTGTGGTCTGCGAACGCCGTCGCAGCCTGGTTCGACGCCGACAGCGGCTCCTCAACGAGGCCGAAGGGGCGCTCACGAAGCTTCCGCTTGAGGTGCGCGCCCAACTGCCGGCACGAGGATCCGTCACCGCGCGCCTTCGGTCGCTTCCTGCGATGGATACCAGCTCGACGCCGACGCATGTCGCTGAACTGATCGGCTGGCTGAGCGAGATGCTCAGAGACTTGCGCGAATGGGAGGCTCGCATCGACGACCTCGAAGCTCGCCTTCCCAAGCTCCTCGAGGCGTGCGGATCGACGCTCACCGAAGAGGTCGGAATTGGCGTGGTGTCGGCCGCCGAGCTGGTCTCGGAAGTGTGCGTTCCCACTCGCTTCCGGAGCGAGAGCGCCTTCGCCCGCTGGTGCGGCGTCGCACCCGTCGCGACCTCTTCCGGCGAGGGAGACGACGAGCCCAAGCGACATCGACTCGATCTGCTCGGCAATCGAACCGTCAACCGCATCCTGTATGTGATGTCGGTGACCCAGGCGCGGCATGACGACACCGGCAAGGCGTTCCTTGCGCGGAAACGGGCCGAGGGAAAGACCAAGAAGGAAGCGCGACGCGCGCACAAGCGTCAGCTCGCCAACCGTGTCATCCGCCGCATGTGGGCCGATCACCGCCGCCTGCACGAGCCGCCAAAGACAGACCTAGCAGTCGCTGCTTGACAAAGGAGCATCGTAGCAACATCGAGGGCCTAACCCCTCCTCTCAGTCCACAGCCCCCACCCCCCTAAGGGCTCTTCCTTCGGCGGGCCCGAGTCCGTGACTGTGCACGTCGCGAGTAGTTCCAGACCTGAACCCCGACTGGCTCTCCCACGAGTTCAAGCGACTTTGTGCGACCGCCGGGGTACCTCCCGTCCGACCTCACGACGTCCGCCACACGCACGCGTCGCTACTGCTCGCCTCCGGGGAGCATCTCAAGGTCGTCCAAGAGCGACTTGGCTGGGCCTCGACGGCGTTCATGCTGGAGACCTGCACGCACTTGCTCCCGGGCATGCAAGCTCAGGCCGCCGAGCGCTTCGCCGCCCGCTTGTTCGCCAAAGCCGACGAGAAGCGTTCCTGACACGCCGAGCCCGAGACCGCCCTCGTGGACGTCCCTCGACCCGCTGCAAAAGATGTGACCAAAGGGGTGTCCAAAGGGACTCTCAGCAAGACCAACGGGATCTCTCGCGACACCGCCATTTGCCCGTTTTGGGCCGCAATTCGGTGGAATCCAGCTGTGGGCCAAGGTGGACTTGAACCACCGACCTCACCCTTATCAGGGGTGCGCTCTAACCGAGCTGAGCTATTGGCCCAAGTAGGAAGCTGGAAGGGTACCCGCGGCCGAGCCGTCGCGCGAACGATGCTTCCCGCTGCGAATCCGGCGAATCAAGGCGAGAGTAGTGCAGAGGGACCGACTCACCCTGTCGTCTTCACTGCCGCCTGCTCCTGCGCCGCCTCGGCCGGGTGCCGCGTCGAGGGAGGAGTGCGGGCCGTCCACGACGAGGCACTCTCCTCGACGACACCGATCGTGATACCCCCTACGAGGTCGGCGATGAGATTGTGCAGGAAGGACAGAAAGACGTAGAGGGCGGTCTGGATGACGACCCAGAGCAGGCCCAGAAGGAACAGGAGGGAGAAGAGCGTGCCCCCCTCCAAGGCGCAGTCCTCGAAACCCACGTCTGCCGCGAGACTGCACACACGTTCGACGATGCCGAGCTGGCTGATTGCAAGCCAGAGGATGCCCAAGCCGAGAAGGACGATGACCAGCAGACAGGCGTTCACGACGAAGCCGAACTTCAGCACCGACCAGGGGTCGATGCGTCGCACGATCATCCTGCGGCGGGCCACGACAACTCCTCGGTCCCTTCGAGTGTAAGGAGAAGAAGGCCAGGCAGGGCAGGCGGGGACCCCCGCCCGCAGGCGGTGGCGAGTGGTTACTCCTCGCCACCGTTCTCGAGCACGAGCGCGACCGAGGCGACCTTCGCACCCTCCTCCGGTCGCATGACTCGTACCCCCTGAGTCGCCCGGCCGGTAGGACGAATGTCGGCGACGGGGGTTCGGATGACGGTGCCCGTGTCGGTCACGATGAAGATCTCCGCGTCGTAGGGAGCGATCAGGGATCCGGCGAGGCCGCCACGTGATTCGGTGAGCTTGGCCGTGATGACGCCTTTGCCGCCACGCTTCTGACGCGGGTAGCGTTCGAGCGGGGTGCGCTTGCCGTAGCCTTCCTCGGTGATCACGAGCAACTGACCGTCCTCGACTTCCTTGGCGAGCCACAACACTTCGTCATCGTCGTCAAGGCGCGTCCCGATCACCCCGGCAGCGGTCCGCCCCATCGGACGGACCTCCTCCTCGTGAAAGCGAATCGCCATCCCGTGCCGAGAGACGATGAAGAGGTCGTCGTCCCCGCTCGTGACGCAGACACAAATGAGTTCGTCCGCGTGGCGAAGATGGATCGCGCTCAGTACCGACCGGGGTGAGTCGTACTCCGAAAGCGGAGTGCGCTTTACCAGTCCCAGCTTGGTGGCGAAAACGAGGTACTGATCGCTTCTGAACTCGGACAAGCGCACCACAGCGGCCATGCGCTCACCGGATTCGAACCCAAGTCCCGGGATGTTTGCGATGTACACGCCCCGAGCCGTTCGTCCCCGCTCTGGTACCTCGTACGCCTTGATGCGGTACACGCGGCCCTTGTTGGTGAAGAAGAGCAACCAGTCATGGGTGGACGTGATAAGCAGGTCCCGGACGATGTCGTCCTCCCTGAGATCCGTCCCCGCGACACCTCTTCCTCCTCGCCGCTGGGTGCGGTAAGCGGAGATGGGTACTCGTTTCAGGTACCCGGCCCGGGTAACGGTGATGACCACCTCCTCCTCTTTGATCAGGTCCTCGGCGGTCATCACCCCTTCGTCGCTCGCGATTCGGCTCCGCCGCTCGTCGGCGAACCGTCCACGGATCTCCCGGAGTTCATCCTTGATGATCTCCCGCACCCTCCTCGGATCGTCCAGGATGGTCCGTAGCTCGGCGATCATGGTCTGGAGATCGCGATACTCGTCCTGGAGCTTCTGTCGTTCGAGCGCTGCCAGGCGGCGCAGTTGCATGTCGAGGATGGCCTGTGCCTGAACCTCGGTGAGGCTGAAGCGATCAGCAAGACCGGTTTTCGCTGCGTCCGCTGAAGGACTGCTGCGAATGAGCGTGATGACCTCATCGAGGTGATCCAGCGCCGTCAGGAGGCCCTCGAGGACGTGCGCGCGGTCTTCAGCCTTTCGTAGGCGATAGCGGGTGCGCCGGGTAATGACCTCGACCTGGTGATCAATGTAATGGCGCAGTGTCTGGTCGAGTGTGAGCGTGCGCGGTATTCCATCGACCAGAGCGAGCAGATTCACGCCGAACGTGTCCTGC
This sequence comes from Nitriliruptorales bacterium, assembly GCA_046263195.1. Classification (GTDB taxonomy): domain Bacteria; phylum Actinomycetota; class Nitriliruptoria; order Nitriliruptorales; family JAHWKO01; genus JBHELG01. The sequence goes on from JBHELG010000020.1 coordinate 4,223, forward strand.
AGCTGTGTATGCTTGTACAGCTGGTTGAGCACGATCTGCGGTTGCGCATCGCGCTTTACTTCCACAACTATGCGCATGCCCTCGCGAGAAGACTCATCGCGGATATCTCGAATGCCAGGGATGGTCCGGTTCACGACGAGAGCTGCAATCTTCTGCTGCAAGCCCGCTTTGTTCACCATGTACGGTAGTTCGGTGACGACGATCCTTTCCCCGTCCTCATCCCGTTCAATCGTGCAGACAGCTCGGACTTTAACCGAGCCGCGCCCCGTGACATATGCGTCGCGGGCGCCATCACTACCCAGTATGATGCCCCCAGTAGGGAAATCTGGTCCCGGCACGTACTGCATGAGATCGCTCACGGTCAGATCAGAATCGTCTATAAGAGCGATCGTGGCGTCGATAACCTCGCCAAGATTGTGAGGAGGTATGTTCGTTGCCATACCGACGGCGATCCCCGTAGCTCCATTGACCAGGAGGTTGGGAAATCGCGCCGGTAAGACCTGCGGTTCTTCTTCGTACCCATCGTAGTTTGGAATGAAGTCGACGGTGTCCTCATCGATATGCCGCAATAACTCCATCGCGATCTGGGAGAGGCGCGCCTCCGTGTAGCGCATGGCCGCGGGGGGGTCTCCGTCCACCGAACCGAAGTTTCCATGGCCATCGATGAGCTGGTAACGGATGGAGAAGTCCTGTCCCATTCGGATCAGGGCGTCGTAGATGGCCGCATCACCGTGCGGGTGGTACTTCTTCATGACCTCCCCCACAGCGGATGCGCACTTGCGGTAGGGGCGGTCCGGGAGCAGGCGGGACTCCCACATGGAGTACAGGATGCGGCGATGAACCGGCTTCAGCCCATCCCGCACGTCGGGCAGCGCACGGCCGACGATCACTGACATGGCGTAGTCGAGATACGAGGACTTCATTTCGTCCTCGATCACAACCGGCTCTATACGCCCGGTCGCGATTTCGCCGCTGGACCCGTCGCCCTGACCGTCGATCGGGGGGGTCGTCACATCTTCGGCCACGTCGTCCTCATACGTCGACGGTCGCGTAACGCGCATTCGACTCTATGAACTCTCGGCGCGGCTCGACGTCATCACCCATCAGCACGGTGAACAGCTCGTCCGCTACGGCGGCGTCCTCGAGCGTCACCAGTTTCAGGGTCCGGCGCGAAGGGTCCATCGTCGTTTCCCACAGCTGCCCGGGGTCCATCTCTCCGAGACCCTTGAATCGCTGGACGTCCGGCTTCTTGTCGTCTGGGAGCTGCGCGAAAACTCGGTCGCGTTGCGCGTCCGAGTACGCATAGAAGACGCGGTTGCGAACGCTCGGGTGTTTGATCATATACAGTGGAGGCTGCGCAATATATACGAACCCGGCATCCACAAGTTCCTTCATGTGGCGGAAGATGAACGTGAGTAGGAGGGTGCGGATGTGCGCACCGTCGATATCAGCGTCGGCCATGAGGATCAACTTGTGATACCGCGCCTTCGAGAGGTTGAAATCCTCGCCAATCCCCGTGCCCATCGCCGTGATGAGCGCCTGCACCTCATTGTTGTTGAGGATCTTCGCCAGACGCGCCTTCTCGACGTTCAGGATCTTACCGCGAATAGGTAGAATCGCTTGGGTGCGTCGGTCTCGGGCCTGCTTGGCTGAACCTCCTGCGGAGTCGCCCTCCACAATATAGAGCTCGCTCTCTTCAGGGTCTCGGGACTGACAGTCGGCGAGTTTGCCCGGTAGAGACGTCGAATCGAGCAAGCTCTTGCGACGGGTCAGATCCCGCGCCTTGCGCGCAGCAATACGGCCCTGCGCGGCGGCTTCCGCCTTCGCGACTATCCGTCGGCCCTCGCTCGGGTGTTCCTGTAGCCAGCGGCTGAGGGCTGCGTTCGTGGTCGTCTGCACGAACGAGCGCAGCTCGGTGTTACCGAGTCTCGTCTTCGTCTGCCCCTCGAACTGAGGGTCACTGAGCTTCACCGACACGATCGCTACGAGACCCTCTCGCAGGTCGTCACCCGTTAAGGAGTCGACCTCCTTCGCGCGTAGAAGACCGGCCTGCTTCGCCCAGCGGTTGATCGTCGTGGTGATCGCCGCGCGGAATCCTTCGTCGTGCGTGCCGCCTTCGTGGGTGTTGATGGTGTTCGCAAAAGTGAGAATCGAATCGTTATAATCGTTTATCCACTGTAGGGCGACCTCGACGGATTGCAGCCCCTTCGGGCCCTGTTCCTCCTCACCGAAGTGGAGGACCCCGTGCAAGCCCTCCTTCCCCTTCATCTGACGAATATGGTCGACGAAGTCCTTGAGACCACCTGGGAAATGGTATTCCTCCCTGCTCCCATGGCGACTGCCTGATTCATCCAGGACCACGCGCTGGTCTACAAGGACAATTCGCAATCCGCCTGTCAGAAACGCGGTATCGCGTAGCCGACGACTGATGGTGTCCCCGTCGAACTCCAACGACTCGAAGATCTCGGGATCGGCCCAGAATGTGATCGTCGTGCCACTGTCGTTGGCATCGGCTATGGCCTCGACCGGGCCCTGAGGCAGGCCTCGCACATACTCCTGGCGCCAAAGCTTCCCGTCCCGCCGTACCTCCGCTACCAGACGTTGCGAGAGGGCGTTGACGACGGAGACACCCACGCCATGCAGTCCTCCGGAGACAGCGTAGGCCTGCTTGTCGAACTTCCCGCCTGCATGCAGCACCGTCATTACTACCTCTAACGCTGACCTTCGCTCCTTCGGGTGCTCGTCCACCGGTATGCCCGAGCCGTCGTCGACGACTCGAACCCCACCGTCGGCGAGGAGAGTGACCTCGATACCGGAGCAGCGTCCGGCCAGTGCCTCGTCGACGGCATTGTCCACGACCTCCCAGATGAGGTGATGCAGCCCCCGCGGACCAGTGGAACCTATGTACATGCTGGGCCGGCGACGAACCGCGTCGAGGCCCTCGAGGACGGTGATGTTCTTCGCGGTATAGTCGCCCCGATCGCCGACCGCTGTACCTTGCGCCAACCGAGACCCTCCATTCGTCCCAGACGAGCCGGCAGGTCGGGGCGACCAAAGCGCTTCCCGGCGCATTGGAGGTCTCCGCTCAGGTTGGGAGACGCTTCCCCAGCCCGTCCGCGCCGTTGCGACGCGCCCGTCTCTCATCGCGAGTTGGGCGCCACCTGTCCTTCGGCAGTCCTCTCAGACTGCAACGGCCAGAGTCGACGATGGGCCGACGTTCCCACTCAAGGTACCAGAGTCACAAGGTGCGGCCCGCTCGCCGGGGCGTCTCATGGCGAAGGACCCGCTCCGGGAGTGGTTGCGGTGGACGGCCCGACAACGACACGTATGTCGCGAACGAGGCCGGGTCCCATCAGATCGGCGGCCCGTGAGGCGATCTCGTCGACGAGATAGGCGACCTCGGCCGCCCATACCGTGCTTTCGGCCCGTATGACGAGCAACCCGCCGACAAGCCGCACCGGTTGGCAACGGCGCGACAACTCAGGGCCGACAAGCTCCCGCCAGTGTGAGAACAATACCGCCCCCCGCAGACGCTCCGTCCACCCCCGTCGCTCGACGAGTCCCTGGAGAACGTGCCCGACCTGGCTTGGGGCCCGAGTGGGGCGCAACGCGTCCCCCTCGTCGAGCACCCAGTCGACATCCGCCTCGTGTTCCATCGAAAGCCTCCCGTGACAGCGACAGTGGTCAAAGCTTGTGACAGCGCCGTTCAGGAAGCCGGGCGGCCACGGGCAGCTGGCAGTCTGACGACGAAGCAGGCACCCCGAGGCTCTCCAGGCTCGTACCAACTGTCTCCCCCATTCGCCCGCGCCAGACCACGTACGATCGAGAGCCCGAGCCCCGTTCCTGCGCTCTTCACACCGCGAGCCCGCGCGAAAGGCTGGAACAAGCGCGGCAAGAAGCCTTCTTCGATGCCAGGTCCAGCATCACAGACCCGGACGTCTACGAACTCCAGGTGTGGTTCGACGTCCAGGCGAATCGGCGGCGCGCCGTAACGCACGGCATTCGTGAGGAAGTTCACGAGCATCTGCGTGACGTGGTCCTTGTCGGCCTGGACGCGGGTTCCGGGGGAACAATCGACCTTTGTCACAGCGATGTTGAGATCACCGATGGCCTGCTCGATCACTTCACAGACTTCGAAGTCGGTCGGGTGCGTTGCGATCGTTCCCGTCTCCAGGCGAGACACCATCAGCAGATCTTCTACGAGCCGATTGAGTCGGCGTGATTGTCGTTCGATCGACCGCACGTAGTTCCGCTTGTCATCCTCGTCGAGATCCTCCCAGTCGAGGTCCATGAGCGCCGCAAAGCCGAGGATGGCGGACAACGGCGAGCGCAGCTCGTGCGAGACGATCGAGACGAAGCGGCTCTTGAGCTCGACAGCGGCCTGAAGTTCGCGGTTCGTCCGCTGGAGCTCTTGCGCGGTCCGATCACGTTCGAAGACCCGACCGAGTTGGGTACCGACGTTCCCCATCACGGTGAGCAGTTCGGGGTCGGGTCGCGTCGATTCGCAGGCATAGAACTCGAGAATGGCGACGACCTCTTGGCCGACAAGCACCGGGAAGGCGAATCCGCTGCGAACGGCCACGTCGTCGGTGAAGCGATAGCGCGGGAAGATGTCGTCCTGGCCGAGGTCGGAGATCCACGCTGGCTCGCCGGTTTCGAGCACGCGGCCGGGGAGTCCGACTCCCCGTTCCAGCCTCACCTGCCTTGTGGCCGCACGAAACGCCGCGAAATCCTGCTCTGAAGCCAAGTGCCACCATCCCGTGGGAACCAGGCCGCGGGCCTCCCCGGGATCGACGACAAATGCGTGACCGACAGGCCAACGTGTGACGGTACAGACCTCGGCCAGCACACTCCGCACAGCGTCCTCGACCGTGGGAGCACCGTTTGCCGCCTCCGCCACCCTTTGAAGCAGCCGCATGTGAGCCCCGGCACGCTTCCGGAGGCTTATGTCGCGCAGAAAGGCATTGAAGCGGTAGCGGTCGCCGCTGCGACTCGGCCAGATTGTGATCTCGACATCGAACTCGTGCCCGTCCCGATGCAAGGCAGGTAGCTCGATACGTTGGAAGAGCAGGGGCCCTTCCCCGGTCTCCAGAAAGCGACGAAGCCCCCGTCGATGGGCCTCCCGATAGGCGGGAGGGATGATCGTCTCGGCAAGTGGACGACCAACGATATCCGCTGCTGACCAGCCGAAGATCTCTTCAGCCCGTTCGTTCCAGTCGACGATCTCTCCCGCTTCGTTGGCGCCGACGAACGCGTCTTGCGCCGTCTCCAGAATGAGCCGCCAGCGTTCCTCGGCCTCCGCGAGAGCGGAGAGAGCGGCGCTCCGCTCGACGAGAAGCCGGCGCAGCTTCGTGTCGTCGTGGGCGTCGCTCGCTTCGGTCCCCAGGACCGGGTCGGTATCGCGTCTCTCACCCATAGTCCTCCGTCCGGGGGGACGCTAGGCCACGTTCGAGCGGTCCCGGGGGGTGGCATGACTACCCTCGTCATCCAGCCACACGTCGATCTTGGGACCTTCGAGCGGCACGTCGTGTTCCACGGCGGTGGTGACGATCGTCTGCTCCCACTGCGCGCAAGCGGCAGAGAGCCTGCGCCGGCGTGTCTCGTCGAGCTCTTGGAAGACATCGTCGAGAAGGACCACAGGACGGTCGCCCACATCGACGAGGACCTGGTAGGTCGCCAAGCGCAAGGACAAGGCAAGCGTTCGTACCTGTCCATGGCTCGCGTAGTCCCTCGCGGGCAAGTCCCGAACTCTGAGGTCAAGGTCGTCGCGCTGGGGCCCGACGAGACTCACTCCTCGCCTACGTTCCTCGTCGTCGACCAGTGAGATGGCGGCTCGAAAGCGCTCTGACAGCTCGCGACGGTCCGGAGTGCTGCCATCTGACGAGCCGGCGACTTCGAACCCCGCGGATGAGCGGTAGATGAGACGGATCGGCTCAGCGTCCTCCGCCAGGCTGCGATGAAACTCTTCGCTCGGGCCGGCCAGGGCATGGACGGCTGCTAGACGTGCGGCAGTGATGACGGCGCCGTGCTGGACGAACTGCTCGGTCCACAGCGACAACGCCTCTCGACTGCCTTCGCTTGCACCTTCATGTGCGCGTGCCCTGCGCAACACGTGGTTACGCTGACGCAGGATCCGCTCGAACTCGGCACGTGCCGAGGCGTACGCGGGTCGCCGTTGCGCAAGTAGTTGATCAAGGAAGCGACGTCGCTCGGCAGGATCGCCTCGGACCAAAGCGACGTCTTCGGGACTGAACAGGACGACTCGGAGTACCCCAATGGCTTCCGAGGAACGACGGACTCGATGTCCGTCGACTTGAGCTCGGTTGCCCCGTCCCGGTCGCAGCTCCAGTTCGATGCTGCGTCGCCGCCCTTCATCGGTGACGACCACCGCACGGAGGACCGCCAGCTCCGAGCCTTTACGGACCAGGGGAAGATCAGAAGTCACCCGATGAGAAGAGCCGACAGCCAGACGGTAGATGGCTTCCAAGAGGTTGGTCTTGCCTTGAGCGTTGCGCCCGACGATGACCGTGACACCAGCCGGAAAGTCAACCGTTTGGCGGCAGTAGGATCGGACATTCATCAATTCGAGTTGCGTGATACGCACGCGCCTCAGCTCGTTCGGACGGGCATGAGCAGGTAGAAGAAATCGTCGATCTGTTCGTCTCCGTACGGCCGGACTACGGCGGGCTTCAGACCGTCCCGCAATTCGATCACGACGTTCTCGGTACCCGCCGCTTCGAGCCCGGCAAGCAGGAACATCGGGTTGAATGAGATGGCCAGCCCTTGCCCGTCAATTTCCGCCGGAAGGGATTCGCTCGCGTCTCCCACCTCCGGGTTGGAGGCCAAGAGATCCACCGAGCCTTCTCCGAAGGTGAGCGTAACAGGCGTGTTCGGCTGGCCGAGAGTCACCACCGCCACCCGTTGGAGGACTTCCACGAGAGCCGTACGGTCGACAACCGTCCTCGTCTCATACTCCCGGGGAATGAGCTGATCATAGTTCGGAAAGTTGCCCTCGATGAGCCTGGTAGTGAGCCGGCGATTGCCCAACAGGAACGACACTTGCCCATCCTCGAAGATTAGCGAGACCTCTGCTCCCGTCTCGCTCGCGGACTTGGCCGCCTCCGCAAGCGCCCGCGCTGGAACAAGAGCCTCAGCCTCCACACCCTGGTCCCACGACAGCCTCCGGACGGCGAGCCGGTAGCTGTCGGTGGCGGCTCCAACCAGGGACTCCGCCGATGCTTCCAGCTTCACTCCCGTCAGGACAGGTCGAGCCTCGTCCGAGGAGGCGGCTCTCACGAGCTGTCCCACGAATCGAACGAACTGCTCGGCCTTCAATACTCCCCGAGGCGCCGCGACAGCAGGTTGAGGGAGGACGGGAAAGTCCTCTACGACCATCCCCCGCATGCCCACTGTCGCCCGCCCACACCGCAAGGTGACGCGATCAGGACCGCCTTCAAGCTCCACTGGGGCGTCCGGAAGCCGCGCCACGAGCTGGGCCAGCAGCCTCCCGGGCAGAAGTGCCTTTCCCTCTTCCTCAACCTTGACCGGAACCCCTACCTCACAGCCGACCTCGAGATCAGTCGCTCGGCAAACCAACCGTCCGCCGTTCGCCTCCACGAGGATGCCGGCAAGTGCCGGAAGACTCACACGTCCCCCGATGCTCCGTGTCGTCCACGAGATCGCCTCGGAGAATTCAGCATGTTCAGCACGGAGTCGCATAGGGGTCTCCTCGTCTCTCCTACGGTTGTCCCCACCTAAAGAACAGGACCAGATTCCTTTATCTTCTATATCGTCGTCATCATCGGTGGTGTGTACATCGGGAAAACGTCTGAAATCAGCTGGTCAGAGTCACACCAGGGATGAGGGCAGATTGTGGATGACATCCGTTGCATGCGCCAGATCTCCTCATCTTACAATCCTGTAACCAAATCTGTTCAGCTTTGTCCCCATGTTGTTAGCCAACAGTTCACCGTTTGTACACGTCTCTGTTGTCGACCTTGACCGTGATCGCCCGACAAAGTAGTTGTGTCGCTTCTCTGGCATCTGGGTCCCAGCTCGTACGAGGAGAGGGAGACGCGGTACGACGGCACATGGGGTAGCGAAGACCGAGGTCGTCACTCATCCGGTGCGCGAACGTGCACGAATGCGACTGGTGAGTTCCTGGATCTGGTTGTAGATCGTGCGCCGCTCCTGCATGAGGTCCGCGATCTTGCTGGTGGCATGCATGACGGTGGTGTGATCCCGTCCACCGAAGGCCTTGCCGATACGAGGGAGTGACAGGTCGGTGAGTTCTCGGACGAGGTACATCGCGATCTGACGGGCCGTCACAAGTTGACGACTTCGCGAAGGCGAGCAGAGATCCTCTACGGACAATTCGAAGAACGCGGATACCTCCTCCTGTATGAGTTGCAGCCCGATCTCACGATTGGTTTCGTTCGGAAAGAGATCCTTCAGCACCATCTCAGCCAGTGACGGGTCGACCTCGGTGCGCTGGAGGCTGGCGAAGGCCGTCACCCGGATGAGAGCCCCTTCAAGTTCACGAATATTGCTCTGAACCTTCGAAGCGATGAGGTAGAGGACTTCGCCAGGTACCTGGAGGTCTTCGTAATTGGCTTTCTTCTTGAGGATGGCAATTCTCGTCTCGAGATCAGGGGGCTGGATGTCTGTCATGAGGCCCCATTCGAACCGACTGCGCAGGCGATCCTCTAGGCGAGCGATTTGTTTTGGTGGTCGGTCCGAGGAAATGACGATCTGTTTCTCCGCGTTGTGTAGGGAATTGAAGGTGTGGAAGAACTCTTCTTGGGTACGTTCCTTGCTTTCGAGGAATTGGATGTCGTCGATGAGCACAACATCGGCGTGGCGGTACTTGCGTTGGAACGCGGTTACTCGATCATCTCGAATAGCGTTGATGAATTCGTTGGTGAATTGCTCTGTAGTCAGGTAGTGGACACGAAGTCTGGTGTAAAGGGACCGAACATAGTGCCCAATGGCATGGAGGAGGTGTGTTTTGCCGAGACCGGCACCTCCATAGATGAAGAGCGGATTGTAAGCCCTTGCGGGTGCTTCGGCGACGGCGAACGCGGCTGCATGTGCGAAGCGGTTGGAGGGACCAATGACAAAGCGATCGAAAACATATTTCGGATTGAGTTGCGAGGGGTCCTCTTCGGAGGGGTGCTGTGCCTTGCTGGGTATGTCGGCTACGGGACCGGGAGGGCGTCCTGGAGCTTCGAGCGGCCTGAGGTTCGTAGATTCCAACAGGGATGCGGGAGGCTGACTTTCGTAGACGGTGGTGGCGGGTTCGGTGCCATCGTCGCCATGAGAAACGGTGGATGGCGTGTTCGTAGGCGGTGAGACCACTGTGGGGGAGTTGTCGGCGCTGTCCTGGCGGGGGCCGGGAGCAATGACCTCGGCAGGGAGGTGAGAGGGGAGGTTGGTCTGGGCGTGGTGAATGTTTCCCCGCGAGGAAGGGACGGATGAGGGCACCACACTCGATCCGCCTTCGCTGAGATCGGTCTCGAGGGGGGCAGGGTTCGGCTTCACGGTGATGACCACGTGGAGCTGGCGCCCGGCCGCTCTGCTCAAGGCTTCGCGTAGTTGATCGCCGCAGCGCACGTCGAGCCACTCGCGGGCAAACGTGTGTGGTGCGGCAAGAACGACAGTGTCGTGACTGAAGCCCACGGGACGAGTGGCGGAGAGCCAACGTCGTTGTGCCGGGGACGTGATTGTGGTCGTGAGATCGTGAAGGCTCTCGTCCCACAGGCTTGCGAGATCGAACACCGTGGATTCTGCCACGGCGGCTCCTTCCCCCTAGCCACTCGGGCTCATCTGCCCGGGCGATGTCTGTCGCTCAGGATGAAGCGAAACGGCCGGCTCTCGTCCACAGAGATGTCCACATCTGTGGATAGGACGCTCGCTCCCCTTGGGTCCTTCTCGGGTCTGAGGGCGGGGAAGGCACTGGATTCACTGGTCGTTGCGTTGCTCGAGTCCTACCTGGTTCCATCGTCTCGCATAGCTCCCAACGGGAGTGATCTCTGCCGGGCTGGCGCCCCTTTACGGTGCCCCCTGAAGACCAGCGCGCCCAATGGACGGGCTCCATCCTCGTTGGGCGCATACCGCGCAAACCACCTACGCTACGTGACGAAACCGAACGACTTGGTAGTGCAGCGCCCGGAACGTAGTCGGGCGGGGGCGCGACGTCGATGCCGGGACATTCCGTTGTCCTCGTACCGCACGCCCGCCGCGCCGTCCGCACACCGTTCAGGGTCACGGGAAAGGGCACGCGAAAGTCGGAAATGGGCGGGGCGGGCAGGGTTGCGCGGTCTCGAGTGGTTTGCCACGCGGTTGTCGTGTCTTTACACTCGGCCCGCACATCTCGACGGCCCGTGCACCGGTTGTGGTGTCGCCTCCGCGACCGACGACTGTGTGTTCCCTGCAACTCGGGAGGGCGGCTCGCTTGAAGCGCACATTTCAACCGAACAATCGCCGGCGTGCCCGCAAGCACGGGTTCAGGGTGCGGATGCGCGTACGCTCGGGGCGAGCGATCATCAAGGCGCGGCGAAGGAAAGGCCGAGCCCGGCTGGCCGCCTAGATCGCATGGCGACCACATCCGCGGTCAGGCCGGTTTCTCTGCGTAGTAGTCGAGAGATCGCGGCGGTGTTGCGTTCACGGAACCGGCGGGCCGGTGAACGCGTCGTGCTGCATGCTCGGCGCGTCCGTGGGGACGAGCCGCCACGTGTCGCGGTAGTTGCTTCACGGAAGGTGGGGAGTGCCGTCGCCCGCAACCGTGCCAAGCGCCTCATGAGGGAGGCAGCCCGCCAGGTGGACTGGAAACGAGGGACAGATCTCGTCATCGTTGCGCGCCGGGAATGTGCGGACAGCACCTCGCGGGAGGTGGCAGCGGAAGTCGCTGCTCTCGCACAGGCGCTGGACCTGATCGAACAGCGATGAACGCGAAGGTGGAACGCACTCTAGGCGCGGTCGTGCGATCGGGCAGGTCGAGCGCGGTCAAGAGTCTCGGGACGGCAGGGGTACGAGGCGAGGCTCCCCACTCCTGCCGACCCCCCTCGATTTGGGCTCGGTTGCTGCTGTTTCTCATCGGGCTCTGGCGCTGGACAGCCCCGATGCGTATGCCGCGGTGTCGCTTCGAGCCGTCGTGTTCCGCATACGCCCAGGAGAGCATCGAGCGGTACGGGGCGGGGCGGGGCGCGTGGCGGGCTCTTCGCCGAGTGGTGCGCTGTAACCCCTGGAATCCCGGGGGCGTGGATCCAGTGGACTAAGGAGTCCGCGTGGACTTGATCGTAGTTGCTCAGAGCAACCCCCTGTCCGGCGTTTGGCAGGGTCTGCTCGACGTCATCGCGGGCGGGTTGAGCCTCCTGCACGCGGCCTTCGTGCCCGCGTTCGGGGTGCATTCGTGGGGTTGGGCCATCATCGGCCTGACCGTGGTGATCCGGGTGCTCCTTTTGCCGCTGGCCATCAAGCAGACCCGCAGCATGCGTGCGATGCAGGCACTCCAGCCCAAGATCCGGGCGATCCAGAAGAAGTACAAGTCGAGCCGTGAAGAGATGCGTCGGGACCCAGCCGGCTACCGGCAACGCAAGCAGAAGATGAACGAGGAGGTGATGGCCCTCTATCGGGAGCACGGTGCCAACCCGGCGGCCGGCTGCTTGCCTCTCGTCTTGCAGGCCCCGATCTTCTTCGCCCTATTCGTGACTCTACGTGACGATCCAAACCTTACAGACGCCCCCTTCTACGTTTTCAGTCCACTCAGTGAGGCCGCAAATGCGGATGTATGGGGCTGGGTGCTCATCGTGCTCATGGCGGCGACGATGTTCTATACACAGCGCCAGATGATGGCCCGGATGCCGCAGGCAGAAGGAGCTCAGGCACAGCAGCAGAAGCTCATGCAGTACGCCATGCCCGTGTTCTTGGCCGTGTTCGCTCAGAGTCTGCCCATCGGGGTACTGCTCTACTGGGTGACCACGAACTTGTGGCAACTCGGGCAGCAGGCTCTGATCATCCGCGAGGTGCAAGCCCACCCCGGTCAGGCTGCGACGAGTCTCGAACCTAGCGTCAACGGTCAGGTTCGTGAGGCGAAGCCCAAACCTGAGGCTCGCAGGCCCGAGAAGAAAGCCCCGAAGAAGAAGGCGAGCCAGAGCAAGCCGGGCACGCAGAAGCCGAGCAAGCAGAACCGGGGCAGGCCGGCGCCTGAGGAGGAGCGACGTGGCGGCAAAGAGCAACACCTGCCACGACGCCCCCGTGGCTCGAAGGGTAAGAAGTCACGCTAGGAACTGGGGATGACGAGAAGGCTGAACGTCGAGGCGGACTCGCTCGAAGGGGCACTGCGCCGCCTGCTCGCGGATCTCGTGGGTACGAGCGACGAGGCGGTGACAGTGAGCATCGAGGCGCCCGGGCTGCCGAGGGAACGACTCGGAATGGTCCGGCTCGAGGTCGAAGTAGATGCAGAGCAGCGGGAACCTGCGGTCGTGGCCGAAGAACCGAGGATGGAGGACGACGAGGAGGAGTACGACGAGGATCCGGCTGTGACGGTCGATCAACTCGACGAGGAGGCAGAGGCGGCGGCAGATTTCCTGGAAGGCCTCCTCGACGCCATGGATCTCCCGGGAGACATCCAGATCCGTGTGCACGAGGACCATGCCGAGGTCGAGATCGTGAATGTGGGCAGCGGACGGCTCATCGGCCGACGCGGTCAAACCCTCGACGCGATCCAGGAACTCATGCGCTGCGCTTTGCAACGGCAGTTCGAGCGGCGGGCCCGAGTGATGGTCGACATCGAGGGGTACCGCTCTCGACGGCTCGAGAGGCTGCTCGAGAAGGCGCAGGAGGCCATCGATGTCGTGCTCGCTGAGGGCGAGCCGCAGCGACTGGAGCCCATGGACGCGTTCGAGCGGAAGGCCGTCCACCGTTTCGTCGCGTCACACGAGGGCGTCACGAGCGGCAGTCGAGGGCGAGAGCCGACCCGTCGAGTCGTCATCGAGCGTGAGTAGCGTTCCACGTGGAACCAGTGCTCCCTTCTTGGAGCACGGAGAGGAGCGCCCGCTCTTACTCCCCTTACGCTCTCCTCATGGCGTCACCACAAGGAGTTCCGAGCCTCCTCGCGAGCTTCCTGGAGGCTGTACGGTCTTCGCCGCACGGCCTCATGTCCGCGCGTGCGCTGTCAGAGCTCGAGACCCGTCACTTGCCGGAGTCGGTGGCTTTCGCGCGGCGCCTTCCGCCTGGCCCGGCCGACCTCGTGGACGTCGGCACGGGGGGCGGCTTCCCCGGGCTCGTGATCGCATGCATACGCGAGGATCTCCGGGTCACGCTGGTTGAAGCTACGCGAAAGAAGGCGCGCTTTCTCGCGGACACCACGAGACGTCTCGGCATAGACGTCCGGGTCCTGAACGGGCGGATCGAAGAGCTCAGTCGCGACGCTCTGGCGGAAGCATTCGATTTCGCGACCGCTCGTGCCGTGGCTCCTTTGCGGGTCCTTGTGCCGTGGACCTTGCCTGTTCTGCGTCCCGGGGGGCAACTATTCGCCATAAAGGGCGAACGATGGCAAGAGGAACTGGCGGACGCGCGGCCGATCCTGCGACGGCACGGGGCCGATGTCGTGTCTGTTCCCGGCGAAGAGCGGGACGAGACGGAGGACGTTCACCCTTCCCCCCGCGTTGTTATCATCGCTCGGGCTGCGGCTGGGGGACACAGCGGGTAGTGCGATGCACTCGTAAGCCGCCACGAGACGGGAAGCTTCGTGTTGAGCCGGTCCGCTAGTCAGGTATCCGTCTCCCGCACCAGTCTTAGCGATCGTTCTTGGGGAACTGGTCTCATGCGCCTGCTAGACGCGAAGAGGGGACGTCCGAGTCCCAGCGGGCTCGTTCACGGTCCTACAACATCGATCACGATGTGACAGGGGATGCCGCAGGACGCCCGGCGTCTGGAGAAGCCCTCGCCTCGGAGGTCGGGGGGGCTCAGCCCCAGGCCCCTCCGCAGGACGTTTGGGGCGAGGCGGACAACAGCGGAGTGAAGACCGGCGAGTCCCGACTGGAGGAAGCGAAGGCGCCTCTCAAATCGGGAGCCGTCGACGCGGCGGGCCAGGACCTGTCCGGCCGACGAGCCGCAGCAGCTGTCGTGTGCATCGCGAACCAGAAAGGCGGCGTCGGTAAGACCACAACCGCGATTTCTCTTGCGGCCGCCCTCGCAGACGGCGGTGCGAGCGTGCTGCTCGTGGATCTGGATCCTCAGAGTAACGCTACGACGGGGCTAGGTTTTCGCGTCGACCGGGGAGATCCGAGTACGTATGCGGTGCTCATCGACGGGATGGCGATCGAGGATGCGACCCGAATGACCGAGGTTGCTGGCCTCGAGCTTCTTCCTTCCGGTCTCGACCTCGCGGGAGCCGAGATCGAGCTGGTTCCTCTATTCGCCCGCGAGTTCCGTCTTCGCCGTGCCCTCGAAAGAGTTCGCGACCGCTACGAGGTTGTCATCGTGGATTGTCCACCGACCCTCGGACTGCTCACGGTGAACGCTCTGGTCGCGGCGGATTTCGTGTTGCTCCCCATCCAGTGCGAGTACTACGCCCTCGAGGGGGTGGGCCAGCTCATGCACACCCTCGACCTCGTGCGCAGGAATCTCAATGAGAGCCTCGCGCTCGGCGGCGTCATTCTGACCATGTTCGACGGACGCACGCGGTTGTCGCAGCAGGTGGCCGAGGAAGTGCGGCGGCACTTCGGGAGCCAGGTGTTTCGTACCGTCATCCCGCGCAGTGTTCGGCTGTCCGAAGCTCCCAGTTTCGGCGAACCCATCACGACGTTCGATCCGGCAAGCCGGGGGGCCCGGGCATATCTCCGTCTCGCGGGAGAATTCGCCCTTCGGCTGGGACTCCGGTTCACGCTCCCCTCGCCACTGGAACGCATCGGTAGCGACGACGAGACCTTCCAACCCCTTGGCAAAGGGGGAGTTCCGCGGAACCCCGGTCCCCTCTCGAGTCCCCTCGACGCATCCGCTGAGGTCCAGGAGGCGGGAGACCACGCATCATCACCAGTACAGGACGACGTCCCGTCGCCGGGATACGGACAGGACGCCGAGTCAGAGCCGGGACTTGGTAGCGCCGGCCCATATGCGGAAATCAAGGAGCAGGCCGATGACTGAGCGGCGGGGACTGGGACGTGGCCTCTCTGCGCTCATACCCAGCGCGGATGATGGCCACGGCAAACTACGGGAAGTCCCGGTGCATGCCGTTGCACCGAACCCGAGACAGCCTCGCTCATCCTTCGACGAGCAGGAACTCGAGGAGCTTGCCGCCTCCATAAGGGAAGTCGGACTTCTTCAGCCCATAGTGGTGCGTGAGGTCGAGCCGGATCGTTACGAGCTCATCGCGGGTGAACGCCGCCTGCGGGCGGCGAAGCTCGTTCCACTCAGTTACCTCCCGGTGATCATCCGTGAGACCGCTGAGGGGGACGTGCTGAAAGAGGCACTCATCGAGAACATTCACCGCGCCCAACTCAACCCGCTGGAGGAGGCGGCGGCCTACCAGCAACTGCTCGATGATTTCGGTGTCACCCAGGAGGAACTCGCGCGCCGGCTCGGAAAGAGCCGTCCCACCTTGAGCAACGCCCTGCGACTGTTGTCTCTCCCGGCCGGCGTTCAGAGCAAGGTTGCTGCGGGAGTGCTGTCCGCCGGACACGCCAAAGCGTTGCTCGCCCTGGATCGACGGGAGGACCAGGAACGAGTAGCCGAGCGCATAATCAGCGAAGGACTTTCCGTACGAGCCACCGAAGAACTCGTCCGCTTGCACTTCCTCGGAGAGCAGCGGACCAGAGGGGGTGGCCACCCCCATCTCAAGCCCCCTCGTCTTGCGGAACTCGAAGAGCGCCTCTCAGACGCGCTTATGACCCGGGTACGCCTCGCCATGGGGGCTCTACGGGGGAAGTTGACGATCGAGCTGGCCTCTGTCGCCGAACTCGAGCGCATTGTCGGACTCATTGCTCACGGAGTTCAGACTCCCATTCCCGTGCGAGAGGAGCCGCTGGTGCCCCAGTGGTATCCGGAGACGCCCTCGTAGCTGCGACGGAGCGGCGCTCGCGTGTACGTGGGGAGCACCGCTCCAGAGCCCAGACCGTTCCTCCCGACGCCCGGCTCGGCTGCCTACCATTTGTCCCGCGGGCACTCTTGGTCCACCGGCTTCGGGCAGCGCGAGCGTCGGTAACGGGGGTTACGCCTCGAGCACCTCTGTCCCGCCGTCGTCGTGGCCGAGAATGACTGAGCTTGCGAGCCCGATGAACAGCCCGTTCTCGGCTATCCCGGGCACGAGCGCGAGCGTGCGCTCCATGACTTCCGGTTCTTCGACGCCGCCCGGTAGACGTGCGTCGAGTATGAGATTCCCGTTGTCCGTACGGTAGTCGCCACCGTCTCGCGCGCTGACCTCGAAACCGAGGCTGTTCAGCCTCCGTTCGACGGGCGCCCGCGCGAACGGCACCACCTCGATCGGAAGCGGGAAGGAGTCGGCGAGCCGCTCGACGCCCTTGTCGGCGGTGGCGACTATGACCAGGCGTGACGTCATCGAAGCCACGACCTTCTCCCGCAACAACGCACCTCCGCCTCCCTTCGTGAGATTCAGTGCACCGTCGAACTCGTCGGCGCCATCGACGACGAGGTCGAGCTCTTCCACATCGCCCGGCTCGAGGAGGCGGATGCCAAGATCCCTGCAACGCTCTGCAGTCTCCTCGGAGGTGGGAACCCCGGCGACGTCAAGGCTTCGTTCGGCGAGCGCCTCGAGGAAGTATGCAACCGTCGAGCCGCTTCCGAGACCAAGGCGCATTCCGTTCCCGACGAACTCCACCGCCGCCTCACCGGCCGCCTGCTTGCCTGCGTCGCCCATTGCACCCTCCTGCCAGCTCGAACGGTGCCGCGAAGGCCACCCGCCATGTCCTCGGGCTCGGTGGGACATCGTGGGAGGTCAAAGACCCTGTGGACGATAGCGGCCGCGATTCCTTCAGCTCCAGGCAAGTTGTACGAGGTGCTCAACGAGATCACCGAATGCGAAACCCGCAGCGTCTGCTGCCAGTGGCAGCAAGGACGTCTCGGTCATGCCGGGACAGGTGTCGAGCTCGAGCAGCCAGGGAGTTCCTTCCCCGTCGACGATGAGGTCGGCGCGAGAGACGTGGCGGCAGCCCAGGGCTTCGTAGGCCGCCACGGCGATCTCCGCGCATCGGTCGAGAATGGGCGTGTCGAGACGGGCCGGAACATGGAACTCCGTCGCCCCGGGCGTGTAGCGGGCGGTGAAGTCGTACACGCCATGGTTCGGGTGGATCTCGACTGCGGGTAGTGGCTCGCCGGCGAGTACCGACACCGCCACTTCCGTGCCCGTGACGTGCTTCTCGATGAGCACGGACTCCGCGTAGGAAAGCGATCCGACGATAGCTCCTGGCAGAGCTTCGATCCGCTCCACTTGGGCAACCCCGAGTGCCGAGCCTCCGGTCGCGGGCTTCACGACGAGTGGGAAGCCGAGTTCGTCGGCGATCCGCGTGATGGCCGCCGAAACACCGACGTCGCGGAACGCCTGTGCGGAGAGGCTGACGTGGTGGGGTGTCGGGATGCCAGCACGGCGATAGATGCCTTTCGCGATCGGTTTGTCCCATGCGAGCGCCGAGGCGAGCACGTCTGAACCCGTGTACGGCAAACCCAGCAGCTCGAGTATGGACTGGATCGTGCCGTCCTCTCCCATCGCACCGTGCAGTGCGAGAAACGCCAGGTCGTATCCACCCTCGCTGAGCCTGCGCACGAGCTCGGCGTCCACGTCGAGGTTGGCCACTGGGTAGCCGCGGTCGGCAAGCGCGTCGGCTACCCGGCTACCTGACCGCAGGCTTATCTCTCGCTCGAGTGACAAGCCGCCGGACAACACGGCAATGTGCGGAAGCACCTGAGCGCTCATGGTGTCGGTCGATCCGCTCCCCGCCCACGCTGACCTCGGCCCCGAGGAGCCGTATCTCCATACACGGCTCGGACGAGCTCGAGTTCTTCATGAAGGAGTTCACCGATTCGGGCTATGCCCTCGTGGATCTTCGACGGGGGCGGGTAGGAGTACGACAGGCGCATCTGTGTGGTCCCCTGACCGTCCGCGTAGAACCCGCGGCCAGGGACATAGGAGACCTTGCGTGAAACGGCCTTCGCGAGCAGAGCCGAGGTGTCGATCTCGTCTGGGAGAGTGGCCCACACGTAGAAGCCGCCGAGGGGAGTGGTCCAACGGCACCCTGCGGGAAACTCTGCGGCGAGGGCGTGGAGAATGGCCTCGGCACGTTCCCGGTACACCTCGCGAAAGCGCTTTACCTGCTCGAGCCATGGCTGTCGCGAGAGCCACGTCTCGACGACCATCTGGGTCAGGTTTGAGGGACACAGGTCCGCGGCTTCCCGAAGTAGGACCAGCTTGTGCCGAATCGGGCTGGGGGCAGCTACCCAGCCGATCCTGACCCCGGGAGCAAACGTCTTCGACACCGTCCCTATATATATGACTTGGCGTGGCGCGAGGGAGCGCAGCGAGGGTCGCGTATGCCCGGCGAAGTCGAGCAGACCATACGGATTGTCCTCCACGATGAGCAGGTCTCGTGCTTCGGCGATCTCGGCGATGCGGTGGCGGCGGGGGATCGACAGCGACACTCCGGCGGGGTTCTGGTGGTTCGGCACGAGGTAGAGGAACGTCGGGCTGCGTCCTTGTCGGCTCAGGGCAGCGAGGTGGTCTTCGAGTGCCTCTGGGATGAGCCCGTCGTCGTCCATAGGGACATGCCAGATGTCGGCTTCGTGCGAAGAGAGCGCGCCGAGTGCGCCGACGTAGGTGGGGCCTTCTGCAAAGACGACGTCGCCAGGATCGACAAAGAGCTTCGCCACGAGCTCGATGGCTTGCTGTCCACCGACCGTCACTACCAGGTCATCGGCATGCGCCGGCACGTCCTCGGCAGCCATGACCTCGACGAGCTGTTCGCGTAGCTCTGCCCGACCTTGTCCTCCACCATACTGGAGCGCGGTCGGACCATGGTTGCGCACGACGTCGACAACGACATTCTCCACGGCCTGGAAGTCCAGTGCGGAGGTGTATGGCATGCCGCCAGCAAGGCTCACCACGTCAGGCCGAGAAGCGGCCGCGAAGAGAGCGCGAATCTCCGAGGCGGACATGGCACGAGTGCGCTGCGCATAGCGCAGAAGGTATGGATCGGTGACGAGTCGCACGACCGCTCCGGGAGCCAGACGGTGAGGTTGCGGCGCTAGCATTCCGAGCGTACTGGCCGAACGGAGACGGACGCGGTGGCCGATGCATCTCGGATCGGACCGCCTGCGGTCGAGACCGGCGACGAGCCACCGGCACGCCGGGTCGTCTCTCCCGGGGGCTGGAGGCGGGCACTCGTCGCGTTCGTGCTCGGCGTGGCGGTCGGCGCCCTCGTGGCCCTCGTGACACCGCGTGAGGGAGGACCCAGGCGTACGGTCGTCGGCCGCGAGAAAGACTCCCCCCTGCAGGAGTCCTGATCGTGACCGGCGGCGTAGGTTCCGTGGCGGAAGTCTGACGCGGGGAGGGGCCCCGTGGTGCGCAAGATTTTCGACGTGACGTCGGACGAGCTGGAGGCCCTTCCCGATCGTTGTCGTCAGTGCCGGTTCTGGGAGTTGGGTGCCTCCCGCCCGATAGATGTTCAGGAGCACGTCGAGGACGACGCGCTGGTGGAGAAGTGCGCCTGGTGGCGGGCAGTCGAGCTCGAGTTCGGACCATCCGGGAGAGCGGTCCGCGTGAACACCGAGGTGGCCGCCTGGTGTCTGTTCGGTCCGCCAGAGTTCTTTGCGCGCCGGTCCGCTCCCACTCCACGTCCTTCCGGGGATGCACTTTTCCTAGCTACCGTCTGGGTTGAGCGGCCCTTCCGCGGCGCGGGCCTAGGCCCGCTCTTGCTCCGGACCGTGGTGAAGGAGGCACTGCGGCGAGATCGCCGTGCTGTCGAGGCTTACGGCGACCGTCGGCACCGTGAAGCCGGTTGCCTCCTGCCGGTTACGTGGCTGCTTCACGAGGGCTTCACGGTTCACCGTGAACACCCTCGCTACCCTTTGTTGCGACTTGATGTGCACAGCACCGCCCGCTGGGCCGAGCCGATCGAGCAGATCCTCGAGCAGGCGTTCGCGCGGTTGGGGCGTCAGGTACAGCCAGAGCCCTCCCCATGAGCGGGCCCACCAGCGTCGGTCGCGGCCCCTCAGCAGCAAAATCCCGCTCCAGGACGGCTCCGCGTCTCCCATCGAGATGCGCGAGATCCCGACATCGGCCGCAGCGCAAGGAGGGCCAGTTCCTCGGATGGTCTACGTCAGCTGTAGGGACGTCCTGTGACCCGTCAAGAACTTTGCTACCGCATCCGTGAGCGCGTTGACGATAGCTTCCTGATGACCGGATTCCTGCAAACGGGCACCCTCTGTGGGATGAGTCAGGAAGCCCGGCTCGATCATCACGGCGGGCGCACGCGACTCGCGCAGCAGGGCGAT
>JBHELG010000021.1:0-55429 GCA_046263195.1 Nitriliruptorales bacterium
TACGACTGGGGGACGACGACCGAACACTGGGAGAGAAGGTCGCGCGACAGATCTATGTCAGGCGGGAACAGACATCTGAGGCCGCGCTGACGCCACGACTCGCAAAGGAAGCCCGAACATGATCAGCCTGCTCGCCTCCGAGGGCGGCTACCAGGTCTTCACCCTCGGCGGTGCCGAGTGGGCCTGGCTCGCCTTCTCCACCGCGTCGGCGGTACTCGCCGTCGTGGTCGGACTGTTCCTCATGCGTGGCGTTCTCGCCGCAGACGCTGGCACCGTCAGAATGGGCGAGATCGCCCGCGCGATTCAGGAAGGCGCCCTCGCCTACCTGAAGCGCCAGTTCAAGACGATCCTCGTCATCTTGGTGCCGCTCGCGGTCATCGTGTTCTTCACGTCGACTGCGGTGCTGGAGCCTGACGAGACCGTCGCGCTGACCTTTCCCGAGTCCGGAGCCTTCCGGACCCTGGCGTTCCTCCTCGGATGCCTCATGTCGGGGCTGACCGGCTTCATCGGCATGAGTCTCGCGGTGCGAGGCAACGTGCGAACCGCCGCGGCAGCCCGATCCGGGTCGCTACCCGCGGCCCTGAAGGTCGCCTTCCGAACCGGTGGTATCGCCGGCATGTTCACCGTTGGACTCGGCCTGCTCGGTGCCAGCCTCATCATCATGATCTTCCAGAACACCTCTTCGGCCATCCTCGTCGGATTCGGGTTCGGCGGGTCGCTGCTCGCGCTGTTCCTGCGGGTGGGCGGAGGCATCTTCACGAAGGCGGCCGACGTCGGTGCGGACCTCGTGGGGAAGGTGGAGGCCGGCATCCCTGAGGACGATCCCCGCAACCCGGCCACCATCGCCGACAACGTCGGCGACAACGTCGGTGACTGCGCCGGCATGGCTGCTGACCTGTTCGAAAGCTACGAAGTCACGCTGGTCGCTTCGATCATCCTCGGAGTGGCGGCCTTCCAGTCGATCTATCCCGACGATCCCAGTAGGTGGGCGATCGGGCTCATCTTCCCGGTGATCGCCCGTGCGGTGGGCGTGCTCGCGTCGATCGTCGGGGTGTTCATGGTTCGGGCCACGGAGCGAGACCGCAGCGCAATGGCCCCGATCAACCGCGGCTTTCTCACGGCTGGCATCCTGACTGTCATCGGCACCCTGCTCGTGGTCCTCTTCTACGTCGGCAACGGGACCTTCAACGAGGGCTGGCGGATGCTCGCCGCGGTCGTGGTCGGCCTCGTGCTCGCCCAGGTCGTCAGCCAGCTCACCGAGTACTTCACCTCGACCGAGACGGCGCCGGTGCGCGAGATCGCGGAGGCAGCCCGTACCGGGCCTGCCACCACCGTGCTGTCGGGCATAAGCGGCGGGCTCGAATCGTCGGTGTGGGCGATCGTCGCCATCGCAGGTGCGCTCGGCGTCGCGGTCGCCCTCGGTGGCGGCAACCTCCAGTTCGCGCTCTACCTCGTCGCGCTGACCGGCATGGGGATGCTCGCGACCACGGGGGTCGTCGTCTCGGAAGACACCTACGGCCCTGTCGCGGACAACGCCGCGGGGATCGCGGAGATGTCCGGGGAGTTCCACGGGGAACCCGAGCGCATCATGGTCAGCCTCGACGCGGTCGGGAACACGACGAAGGCGGTCACGAAGGGGTTCGCCATAGGGTCCGCCGTGATCGCCGCGGTTGCGCTGTTCGCCGCCTACATCGAGACGATCGGCGCCGAGCTCGAGCTCGGCAAGACCGGTACCGCCCTGTTCCGTGACATCGCGACCCAGATCAACGTTGCCGACCCCTTGACGTTCATCGGACTGCTCATCGGCGGTTCGGTGGCGTTCCTGTTCAGCGCGTTGGCGATCCGGGCAGTTGGGCGCACCGCCGGTGTGGTGGTGCAGGAGGTTCGGCGTCAGTTCCGCGAGAAGCGGATCATGGAGGGAATCGACAAGCCGGAGTACGGGCCGGTCATCGACATCTGCACGA
The DNA here is from genome assembly GCA_046263195.1 of Nitriliruptorales bacterium. Lineage (GTDB taxonomy): Bacteria > Actinomycetota > Nitriliruptoria > Nitriliruptorales > JAHWKO01 > JBHELG01. Next base: position 1,965 of record JBHELG010000021.1, read on the forward strand.
CCGCGTCGCTGCGCGAGCTCGCCACGCCAGCGCTGCTCGCCGTGCTCACGCCGGTCATCATCGGCTTCGGGATCAACTACCTCGCACTCGGTGCGTTCCTCGCTGCGGTGATCCTCACGGGACAGCTCATGGCGAACTTCCTCTCGAACGCGGGCGGGGCGTGGGACAACGCGAAGAAGTACATCGAGGAGGGCCACGAGGGCGGCAAGGGCTCCGAGGCCCACAAGGCCGCGGTCATCGGGGACACGGTCGGAGATCCCTTCAAGGACACCGCCGGCCCGGCGCTCAACCCGCTCATCAAGGTCATGAACCTGGTTTCGTTGCTGATCCTGCCCGCGGTCATCACCTACCGGGACAACACGGGCCTCCGCCTGGGCATAGCGCTGGCCGCGCTCGCGGTGCTGCTCGCAGCGATCGCTTTCTCGAAGCGGAGGACCGGCGCGCTCGCCGAGTACGACGAGGCGGTGAGTGGAGCGGAAGTGATGGTTGATCGGGATGCCGCGCTGAAGGCGGCCATCGACCGTTGGATCTTCGACCTCGGAGACGAGGAGCACGATCTGCGGGAGCGGCTGCGCGAGGTGCGCGACAGCCTCGAGATGGTTGACCTGCAGGTGAGCGCCCGCCGAAGGTCTGGCGTGTCAGGTAAGGCCTGAGGTCGAGTAGGACAGGTGGATTCCGCGTGCGTCGATCACGGCTGGCAGGTCCTGACTCAGCATCGGAATGGAAGTGGGAGCGGTCCTGGCCGGTGACAGAACGCACCCGCGCTCATGATGACCTGATGCGCCTGTGACCCGGCTGCGGCCGCTGCGACTGGCACGGGACGGGTTTCCACAACGTCCCGCGTACGACACCGCCGTGTCACGGGCGCTCATGCTGCGGGTGGCCGCCGGTGACGAACCGGAAACCTTTCGGCTCCACAGACCCGGCGCCACCCTCGCCTTCGGGCGCCGGGACGCCCGCGAGCCCGGTTACCGGGATGCAGTCGACGCCGCCGAGGCAGCGGGCTTCGCGGCGGTGCAGCGACTCGCGGGTGGCCGGGCAGCGGTCTTCCACCAGGACACGCTCGCGTTCTCCCATGAGGTCGCTGATCCTGAACCTCGGCGGGGCATCCACGAGAGGTTCTCCACGATCGCTGACCTCATGGCCGTAGCCCTTCGCCGCCTCGGAGTGGACGCGCGCGTGGGGGAGGTCACCGGCGAATACTGCTCGGGCGCCTACAGCGTCAACGCCCGAGGCGTCCGCAAGATCGTTGGTGTGGGACAGCGACTCGCGTCCGGAGCGGCGCACATGGGCGGGGTCGTAGTGGCAGCTGGCAGCGCACGGATTCGCCACGTGCTCGTCCCCGTCTACTCGGCCCTGGAGATCCCCTGGGAGCCGGCCACGGTCGGCAGCGTCGAAGACGAGATCGGACCGACCACGGCGGATGCCGTTGCGGCCGCCATCATCGACGAACTCAGCGTGCGCTACGACCTCTCCGAGGTGCACCTCAACCGCGACACCTTGGAGCTGGCCGAGGCGCTCGAGGTCGACCACTGCGTGAACCGCATCGCGTCTCCGGCTTCTCATCGACTCGGCACCTACGCTCCCCACGCTCGAGGAGGGCGGGCACCGGACGCAGGCACGCGTCGGCGGGGGTGAGGTTGGGCGACTGGCGAGAGGATCCGGAGCTGCGCGAGCTCGGGCGCGAGTTGCGCGAGCGGCTGGGTGGGGAATTCCGGGGCGAAGCCGAGGAGAGCGAGCGGGCGGCGGCCGTCGCGGCGGCTCGCGCACGGACGCTCGCAGATCTCGCCGCGGCGCTGCGCAGTCGCGGCGACATGGTCGCCGTAGGCATGAGTCGAAAGTCGTTCACGGGCACGGTTGTCTACGTCGGCGGGGACTTCTTCACTCTCCGTACGCCTGGCGGCCTTGCGCACTGCAGCCTCGAGCGTCCCGTCACGTTCCGAGTGGTGGGGCGCGGGTCAGGAGGCATCGGGCCCAGCCGGGGACCGGAGACCTTTCGGGCGCGACTGCTGGAACTCGAGTTGGACGGCCAGGAGGTGGAGCTTGGCGGCCTCCTCCTCGGGGATGTGCAGCGTGGGCGAATAGCGGTAGTCGGCCGAGACCACCTCATCATGCGGGCAGGCGATGGGGAGGAGTGGTACGTCTCCCTCATGTCCCTCGATTACGTTGCCTGCCATGATCCGGGACGCGCCGGAGGCGCGGGCGGGTGGGATGGAATCTGACGCGCCGGAGGCGCGAGTGCGAAGGACGAAACCAGGCTTTTAGGCCGGCCCTCCAGTCGCCACAGCGGTCCTCACAAGCGGGGGACCCTCCGGCACGCCCCGGACCAGGGAGCCCGGCGCCAGATTGAGGTTCCCTGAGGCTCGGGCCTGCTCCATCTGATTAGGCCGTGTGCCACCTTCCGTCTCAACCCCCGTAGTGCTAGAATGGCGCTATAACACGTTCGACCTTATAAGGTCATCCTACCGGGCATCATAGAGCTGGCGGTCGTCACGGCCGGCGAAGTGCGAGGTGGGGTGAGGAACCTGGAGGCGGAAAGCATGGCGCCTGACGACTATCCACCGGTGCTCGACGCGGCACTTGTCGCCGAACTACTCGGCATGAACATCGACACGGTGCGTCGCCTCTCCCGGGAAGGCGTGCTACCGGCTCACCGCGTTCCGGGCGGCAGGACCTTCAAGTATCTGAAGGACGAGCTCCTCGAATGGCTGCGGGCGCAACCTGCGAACAATCCGGGGGAAGAAATACTCGAGGAGGACACGCGCGCCTGACGCGCAACGCTCAGACCAGTTTGTCCGGCTACTGCTAGCTTCCGGCGCTTTCGTACCGCTCGGTACGAGTAGGGGCCACTTGGGCGACGGAGGCGGGGGACTGATTGGGTGGTCTCGGGTTTCGGGAAGCCGGGGAAACGGGCGTTGTTTTGCCGGGAGGTCGGAGTAGCGGTCTTGGGCCAGCAGACGGTGGTGGGAGCAGGGGGACTGATCTTGGTGGGAAGCCGGAGTAGCGGTCTTGGCTCTTCCCGGGAGGTGGGAGTAGCGGTCTTGGGCCTGCAAGACCGCGGCGGCGGCGGGGGAGGCTAGAAGCGTGTCCACCACCAGCTCGAGGGTCGCCCATGCCCAAGCGCTGCCCTCTGAGTCGAAGTCCCCGAGACGGGGCATCCTCCACCAGCTTTCTCTCGGGCATTGGCTCATGATCGTCGCAGGCTTGCTTGCTGCACTCGTCAACTTCACGGTGCTGCGAGCAAGCGAGAACAGCGCGCGGGTTGCTGTCGCGAGCGGCGACATCAGGCCTGGTGAGAAAGTCCGCCCGGACTCTTTTCGCCTCACGAAGGTCCATGCTGGCAACGAGATACTTGGGCCGTTTCTCACGCAGGAAGAACTCGAAGACGTGGGCGGTCGTGTGGCCATCAGGCCTATCGCGGCAGGGGCGTTCATTACCGAGGGTGACCTCAGTGGCCGTGGAACCGAGAGCGGCCTGCGGTGGATGAGCATTCCCGTCGAGCCTGCGCACGCCGCTGGCGGGGCGCTCACCGTGGGCGACCGTGTCGACGTCGTGCAAGTCGTGGACGGCAAGGTTCAGCTCATTGCCGCGGGGGCCGAGGTGGTTGCGGCGGGAAAACCCGCCGACGATGGATTTGGTGGTCTCTCCCAGTACAGCGTCACCTTGGCGGTCGACGTTCCTACCATGTTGCGGCTAGCTGCGGGCCTCCACGGCGACTCGCTCGAGATCGTACGTTCCACCGGAGCCGAGGCCCCAGTGCTCGTGCCCAGCCAGTCGTCCGGTCCGTCACAAGCTGCCCCTGGGGACTGAGCGGTGCTCGAGCCGGAAATCTCGATTGTCGTCTCACCACGCGACTGGGCCGAGCAGCTACACCGATTCGTCGCTGACCACGGGGGGGCCCTTGTCCGGGCACGTGTGCTTGACGCTCGCGAAGCGCTCGAGGACTCCTACACCGTGCTCGTCGCTGAGGACCTGACGTCCTTCCTCACGCCGCGACTCGTCGACGAGCTGCATCGACGGGATCGCCGCGTGCTGGGCGTCTACGACCCCGACGAGCCCTGGGGTCGGGACCGTCTCGCCGAGCTCGGCGTGGACGAGACGGCACCTTTGACCACTCCTGCTGAGGATCTCGTCCGCATCATCGCCGCTCTCGCATCGACTGCGCAGCTGGACCGCGAGCTGTCGGCGCTGGTAGACGATTCCAGGCCGCGGCTGAAGGCCTCCCCGGAGCTCGAAGCTGAGACCGACACTCCCCTCGCCGTCGTCACCGCAGTGGGTGGTCCATCAGGAGGCGTCGGTGGAACCGAGGTGGCCATAGGGCTCGCTGCCGAACTCGGCCGTCGCGATCATCGCTGTGTGCTCGTGGACGGTGACGAGGTCGCCCCCAGCATCGCACAACGGCTCGGGCTACCACTCCACCCCAACCTTCGCACCGCCATAGATGTCGTGGAGCACCGGAGCGGGGGGCTTCTCGACACCCTCACCGATCTCGCCGGGGCTGGTACTCAGGTGCTGTGCGGGTTGCCCAACCCCCGGGATTGGCCCGAGGTCCGTCCGGGCGAACTACTTGCCGTGGTGGAGGAGCTGTCGATCCGTTTCGAGCACCTCGTCATCAATACGAGCCATGCGATCGAAGACCTGTCCGGACTCGGGAACCCGCCACGGTTTGGGCTTACACGTGCCCTGCTCGCCTGCGCCGATCAGATCGTGGCGGTGGGTGCTCCGACGCCCGTGGGTCTGACTCGGCTACTCGACTGGATCGCTGATCTGCGCGCTCTAGCGCCGCGGACGCCTCTTCACGTGGCCCTCAACAAGGCACCCGACGACGGGTTCAAGCGGAGGGAGCTCAACCACGAAATCTGCCGCACCGTCCCGGTTTCAGCTGTCCACTTTCTCCCATCCGACGAGAAGGTGGAGCAAGCGGCATGGGACGGGACGCTCCCAGCCTCGGGGGGTTTCACTCGCTCCCTCCTCGGGCTTGCCGACTCGGTGGCACCGAGCCTTTCGGCCTCGCGCCGCGCTCGACGTCTCTCCCTGGGTGGAGTGATTCGCATGCGACGGAGCAAAGCATGATGGGCGCTGCGAACGCCTACGAGGAGATCCGCTCTGGCGTCCTCGCTCACCTCGAACGCGCGAAACTCGATCCTAAGACGAACCTGGAAGGTGTCAGACAGGCCGTCGTCGACACAGTCGAGGGTTATCAGGTCCGGGCGCACCTGGGAGAGGGTCGCGCCCTGCGAGACCCGAAAGACATGGTGGGCCGAGTTCTGACTTCAATCACTGGCTTCGGCCCGCTGACGGAACTGCTGACCAGGCCCGACATCGAGGAGGTGTTCATCGAAGGATCCCGTGTCTCCTATCTGGACGCCATGGGTCATCTCCAGGGCCTCTCGGTACCCACCAGCGAGGCTGAGAACCGGCAGATCATCGACCGCCTGCTCGCCACCACGCAGCGTCACCTCGACGCTCAGAACCCCATCGTCCAGGCTCGGGTGTTGGACGGCAAGGCTCGCCTCAGTGCCGCCATCCCTCCTGTGGCGGACCATCTGTCGGCGACGATCCGCCGACACATCCTGCGTAAGGAGTCGATCCACTCTCTGGTGGAGCGGGGGTCTCTCACGCCTGCCGCTGCTTCCTTCTTGTGGGCGACTATGCAGACCACGACGAGCACCGTGGTGGCTGGCCCCCCGGGTGCGGGTAAGACCTCGCTGCTCGCGGCCCTCATCTCGGCGGTGCCGACCAATCACTGCATCCGTTGCTGTGAGGAGATCCGAGAGCTTTCCATCCCGATCACACACGGCGCCTACTACGAGGCACGCCCGCCTGCGCTCGATGGGTCGGGAGAGATCCCGTTGCGAGAGCTCGTCAAATTCATCCTCGCGATGCGACCCGACCGCATCGTCGTAGGCGAGGTTCGCGGCGCCGAGGCTTTCGAGCTCACCCGTGCTGTGAACGCCGGCTGTGGGTTCGCCTGCACGGTCCATGCCAACTCGGCTCGCGAGGCGCTCAATGCCCTCGTCAACGCAGCCATCATGGCTGGCGAGAACGTCACCGAGCAGATCGTCCGCAAGGTGTTCAGCGCGGCGATCGACTTCGTCGTGTACTGCGATCGCGATGACATCAATCGCGACGACACGACGGCAGGCATCCGCCGGCAGGTCATGGAGATCCTCGCGGTCGTGCCGACTCTCAATGGGGACTTCTCGGCTGAGCCGATCTTCGTGCGCGAGGAGCTCGGCAAGCCGCTCGTATGGACGGGTGCGGTGCCTCCCAATGCGGAGCTGATCGAGCGAGCCCTGCCCGAAGGGATCACCCTGCGTGCAATCCTCGAACGCAGGAGCCTTCCGCTGTGAGCCTGCTAGCCGGCTTGCTGACCGGAGCCTTCGTCTACTTCCTCGTCGGTGCGGTCATCGGCAACCTGCCCACGCTCGCTCACAAGAGGGGGCGACCTGCCCCACAGATCAGTCAGCGACAGCTATGGCTCATCCAGGCGGGTGCGGAGTTGACGCCGCGGCAGTTCATCGTCGGCTCGACGTTCGCCGGACTCCTTGCCTTTTCAGTGCTCGTGGCGGTCATTCAGCTGCCTGCGGTGGCCATAGTTCCGGCGATCATCGTCGCGCTGCTGCCGCGCCTGTACTTTGCCCGTCGTCGGGCGGCACGACTGCGCGAAGTCCAGGAAGCATGGCCGGAAGGAATCCGGGATCTCCTCACGGGCATCTCGGCGGGTCTATCACTCAACCAGGCGATCACTGCTCTCGCCACAGCCGGTCCCGAGCCCCTGCAACGGGCCTTTGCCCGCTACCCGCTTCTGGCGCGCATGCTCGGGGTCGTGCCGGCGCTCGAGGTGATCAAGGAGGAACTCGCCGACCCCACCTCCGACCGCGTCATCGAGGTACTCATCCTCGCCCACGAGCGGGGCGGGCACATCTTGTCGGACATCCTGCGTGACCTTGCCGACGCGACGACCAAGGACGTACAGGCCTACGAGCAGATAGCCACCGATGCCCTCGAGCAGAAGCTGAACGCCCGTGCCGTCTTCGCCCTGCCGTGGCTCGTGCTCGTTGTCCTGACCTTCCAGGAGGATTTCCGCCAGTTCTATGCCTCTGAAGCCGGGCTGGCCGTCGTGCTCGTGGGGGCGGGGCTGAGCCTGCTCGGGATGTGGATCGTCGGTCGTCTGTCTCGCGACCCTGTGGAGGACAGGGTCTTTGGTGCAGCCGCCCCCTGGTCGGAGAAGGAGGGGAGATGACGTCCCCGCTCGGGTTGGCAGCCCTCGCCTCGATCCTCACCGGAGTGGCTGCTGCGCTCCTCACTGGTCTGCTCGTGTCCCCGACGCGGAGTCTCGCATCGCGGGTGCGTCCTTACACGATCGCCAGCCGCACGAGCCTGGGTCGCAGCGCCGACGTGCTCGCAGTCGCCCGTCCGAGCCCTCTCCTGGCTTCAGGCACGTTGCGAAGGTTGTTCGGGCCGCCTCTTGACGCGCTGGCCGCAAGACTGGGCCGTCTCGTTGACACTGCCAGCGACGAGCGCTTGCTCCTCAGGCTCCGCCAGGCCGGCATGCTTCTCGACCTCCCCGAGCAGCGGCGGGTACAGGAGTATCGCGTCCGCCAGCTCGCCAGGGGCGTCGGTGGCGGTGTTCTCGGGGTCCTTGCGAGCCTGCTCGCGGGCGCGAATACCGGGGTTGTGCTGGTGGTCGCTTTCGTGGGCTTCGGGGGTGGGGTCGCCCACTGGCGGGCGACGATCGACCGTTGCATCGAGGAGCGGCGCACGCGAATGCGAATCGAGCTCTACACGGTCAACCACCTGCTTGCCATGCACGTGAAGGTTGGGGGTGGGGTCGTGCAAGCAGTACAGCGCGTGGTCCAGCGCGGAAGCGGTGAGATCGTCGATGAACTCGGCGCGGCTCTCGTCGCCCACGAGACTGGTCTGCGCGCCGCAGAGGCCTTTCAGCGCCTGATCCGCGTGACGCCGGAACCGAATGCCGCCCGCACCTACAGGCTGCTCGCCACGGGTGCCGAGTGGGGTGCCGACCTCGCGGAGGGGCTGCTGTCGCTCGCCGAGGACATCCGAGAAGGGCGCCGTGAGGCCCTCCGCCGCACAGCGACCAAGCGTCGGGCCGCCATGCTCATTCCCATCATCGCCGTTCTCGCACCGGTCATGCTGCTGTTCATCGTCGCGCCGCTGCCGTCGTTGTTGTTCCAGCTGCGTTGACTCCAACCGACCCAGAAGGAAGAGAGGACATGCAAGAATTCCAGGAACTCATCGTGAGGCTGATGCTCACCCTGCAGCAGTGGCGGGCACGGGAAGAAGGCTTCAGCACGGCTGAGCTGCTGGGCAACGCCGCGCTCGGCATCATCGCGCTCGTTGCCATCTGGGGTCTGTTGAAGGTTCTCGGCCAGGACGTGGTCGAGTTCATCAAAGATCAGATCTTCAGCGGCAACTGACGAGACCCGGCATGTTCCGACGGGGCGCCCGCGGCGAGACCGGCTTCATAACGATTCAGGTTGTCGCTGCAGTCGGTTTCTCCCTCGTGCTGTTGACCATGCTCGCGAACGTCGTCGTCTTCGAGTACGGCAGGGCCGTGGTGCGCGCCGCCCTCGACGAGGGCGTTCGAATGGGATCGCGAGCGCTTGCAAGCGAGCGGGAATGCCTCAGGCGGGTACACGACGTCATCGACGACATGATCGGCTCGTTGCGGGATGAGCTGGAGGTTGCCTGTCGCGACGGGGGCGAACATGTCGAGGCGCGCGCGACCGCGAACTTCACGGCCTGGATCCCTGGTGTGCCGAACTGGCGGTTCACCAGCGAGTCCGTCGCAGTGAAGGAGCGGCTGCCATGAGCCGCACGAGGACAACGTGGCGTCGTCATCCTGGGACGGGCAGGGCTGAGCACGGCTACGTGGCCCTGGAGTTCGTCCTCGCGACCGGCGTCCTCGTGTTGCCAATGGTCATCCTGGCCCTGAGCCTGCCCATTTGGGTCGAGCGCATGTCCATGGCGAGGGTCGCCGCGCAAGAGGCTGCGAGAGCCGTCGCCCTCGCGCCCGACGCTGCCCGAGGCGGTCGGCGGGGTACCGAACTCGTCGGGCAGACGGCCCGCAACCACGATGTCGCGCCGGAGGACGCCAGCGTCTGCTACTCGGTCCATGACCTTGCTGACGGCGCTCCCGAGCGATGCACGGGCCTGACGGCCCTCCCTCGAGGGGCGGCGGTTACAGCTGCCGTCACCATCCGACTGCCGATGATCAGGCTGCCGTTCCTAGCGCAGGATCTGGGCGTCCTGCCGCCCTACACCGCTCGCCACACCGAGCGCGTTGACCTCTACCGGAGCTTCTGAGAGTGCGTCCGCCCAGGGCTGGGACCGAGTCGGGCAGTGTCACCTTCTGGATGCTCGGCCTGGCTGTCATCGTGCTGGCACTCGGCGGACTGAGCCTTGACCTGTGGCGGGTGTTCCTCGAGCGCAGGGAGCTTGCCGGTGTGGTCGATGCTGCCGCCATCGCGGGGGCGTCCGCCATCGACGAGGCCGTCTTCCGAAGTCACGGAGAGGTGCGGGTCGATTCTGACCAGGCCTTCCGCACGGCATGCACCTACCTTCGCGCCCACTCCGACCCCCCCGCCTCCTGCGCCGGCATCCGCGTGTCCCCAGGGGGTATCGAGGTGTCGGCCACCCGCCAGGTCCAACTCACGCTGCTCAACCTCCTGCTCCCGCGCGTCGAGCGGGAGCCACTCCCCGTCCGTGCCTCGGCCCGAGTAGAGCCTCGCAGCGGTTCCTGACCCCTCTCGTGCGAGTAGTCCGGCCCAGTGAGGTTCGCGTGCTGGGCTCTCCACTGTGGTGACCGGGACCGGCTCGGCCAGGGGCGGTGGCATTCGCTAGCGTCCCACGCATGAGCGACCTCATCGAGATCGTCCCCGGCCTCTACCAGTCGGGCACCCCCCACGCTCCCGTCGACGTCGACGTCATCGTCAGCCTCCAGCGCGAGCCGCCTTCCTACCTGCCGCAGTCGCCCAACCCCGAACAGGTCCTCGCGGTGTGGTGGCCGATCAACGATGGTCCGATGCCCGACCCTCTCACCGTGCGTTCCCTGGCACGATTCGTCGCCTCCCTGCTCGAGCAGAAACAACGTGTCCTGGTTCACTGCGCGGGTGGAAACAACCGCTCCGGGCTCATCGTCGGACGCACCCTCATCGAGCGAGGCTCGTCGCCAGACGAAGCCATCGAGACGGTAAGAAGCGCGATTCCGACCGCGTTGAACAACCGCGAATTCGAGCACTGGCTGCGCTCGGAGGGGACCTGAGCGGTTGGGTCTCCTCGTGATTCGTCCCGCCCAGCCGTCTTGGACCAGCCGAGACCGCTCTCTCAGCCTCGGTCGGGGTGGCGGTCAACCAGCGTTGGTGCCAGACTGGCCGCGGCACGGGAGCCCGAAGAACGGGCTGAGAGGGCGCTTCGACGCGCCGACCGTTGAACCTGATCCGGGTAATGCCGGCGGAGGGAGTCGACATGAGTAGCCAGGGCCGCGCGCGCCGCAAGGTCTACGTCGAAGGCGGCCGTTCCGACGTACAGGTCCCCTTCACCGAGGTGATCCTCGGCTCCTCGCCGGGGCCGAGCGGACCGCAGCCGAACCCGCCGATTCGGCTGTACGACGCGAGTGGCCCGGGCTCGGAGCCAACTCTCGGTCTTCCGTCATTGCGCCGACCGTGGATCCTCGGGAGGGGAGACGTCGAGGAGTACGCCGGCCGCGAGTCACAGCCCAGCGACAACGGCCGGGCGCGCGCGCAACGGGCAGGTACGGACAAGGAGTTCCAGGGAGAACGGCGTCGACCCTTGCGCGCGAAGGCCGGGCGGGTCGTGACCCAACTCCACTACGCCCGCCAGGGTGAAGTGACGCCCGAGATGGAGTTCGTCGCCGTTCGTGAGGGTGTCAGCCCGGAACTCGTCCGCTCTGAGGTGGCACGAGGGCGCGCGATCATCCCGGCGAACGTCAATCACCCCGAGTCAGAGCCGATGATCATCGGCCGAAACTTTCTCACCAAGGTGAACGCCAACATCGGCAACTCGCCGGTGTCCTCGTCCGTGGACGAGGAGGTCGAGAAACTGGCCTGGGCAACCCGGTGGGGGGCGGACACGGTCATGGACCTGTCCACGGGGACCGACATCCACACCACCAGAGAGTGGATCCTGCGCAACTCGCCCGTGCCGGTGGGGACGGTTCCCATCTACCAGGCCCTCGAGAAGGCTGGCGGAAAACCGGAGGACCTGTCGTGGGAGCTCTACCGCGACACGCTCATCGAACACGCCGAGCAAGGAGTCGATTACGTCACCGTTCACGCTGGCGTGCGACTGTCCTATGTACCCCTGACCGTGCAGCGGATTACCGGAATCGTCAGCCGGGGCGGGTCGATCATGGCGGCGTGGTGCCTCGCACATCACGAGGAGAACTTCCTCTACAGCCACTTCGAGGAACTCTGTGAGATCCTTGCCGCCTACGACGTGGCCTTCTCGCTCGGTGACGGTTTGCGTCCCGGCTCGATCGCCGACGCGAACGACGAGGCCCAGTTCGCTGAGCTTCGTACGCTCGGAGAGCTCACGGAGATCGCCTGGCGCCACGACGTGCAAGTCATGATCGAGGGTCCCGGTCACGTTCCCATGCACAAGATCAAGGAGAACGTGGACCTTCAGATGGAGCTCTGTCAGGAGGCGCCGTTCTACACCCTGGGTCCCTTGACGGTCGACGTCGCTCCCGGCTACGACCACATCACCTCGGCAATCGGCGCGGCGATGATCGGCATGTATGGCACCGCGATGCTCTGTTACGTCACTCCAAAGGAGCACCTGGGGCTGCCCAACCGTGAGGACGTGAAGCAGGGCGTCATCGCCTACAAGATCGCAGCCCACGCGGCTGACCTCGCGAAGGGTCACCCGAGCGCGAAGGCGTGGGATGATGCGTTGTCGAAGGCCCGTTTCGAGTTCCGCTGGGAGGACCAGTTCGAACTCTCCCTCGACCCCGAGATCGCCCGGGCTTACCACGACGAGACGCTGCCCGCCGAGCCTGCCAAGACCGCCCACTTCTGCTCGATGTGCGGTCCGAAGTTCTGCTCCATGAAGATCAGCCAGGACTTGCGCGACTACGCAGCCGGCCACGGAGTCGCTGTACAGCAAGCGGCTGAGTTGGGGATGAAAGAAAAGTCGGTGGAGTTCCTCGACTCCGGTGCCGAGTTGTACCGCGCCCCGACCTCCTGAGTCTCAGCCCCGCGGACCTGCCGCCGGCGTTGACCCTCCCTCGGGCGACGGAAGGAGAACCTGCTCGCCCGGGAAGATCAGGTCGGGGTCTCCCGACCGCAGCCGGCGGCGGTTCGCCTGCACGACCAAGCGCCAGGACGTCGAGATTTCGTGATGGCTGACCTCGCGGTCGTGTGCCCGTCTCAGCGCGGATGCTGCGATCCGCCACAGGTTGTCGCCTCTCACGACCAGGTGAACCTCTTCCACCGGCCTACCCGTCGCCTCGACGACGACCGGCGCCTCCCTGCTGACGCCATGCCCTTCCGGCACCCCGTCTCGCGGTAGGGGCGGTGGTGCGACGTTCGGCGGGACGAGGAGGGTGGGAGGGGCTGGAGGGGCGACCAGGGGAGGGGAGGCAATATCCGAGGACGGCACCGATAGGGGTGGAAGCTCGAAGCTGGGGCGGCCGTCGAAGGGAGGTGGACAGGGGACCTCGAGCGGGGGTGGTGGCGGTTGGACCCCCGGTGGGAGCGGTGACTCTCCTGCCCCCAAGACGACCAGCGGTGCCCCACACGGAGTCGCAGTGCTCGCCCAGGCAGCTCCCGCCCCGCCCGTCACGGTGCTGCCGACGAGGGCGACGGCGAGCGCGCGGTCTGCCAGGCGTCGCATGGCTGGCAACGTCGCCCACTGAACGGCCCGCACCGCGGCGGGCAGGTGAGTGAGACGGGCAATCACGTAGAGGATCGTGGTGAGCAAGAGCCAATACGCGCACGCTTGCGCCACCAGACGCAGTGACGCGGCGAGTACATCCTCGACCCCGCCGGAAATCAACCAGCCCGACAGATGATGCCAGTCGATCGTCAGCCCCGGCAGCCGCCCGAGACGATGCAGGGCCGCGACCGCCAAGAGTTCGATCGTGATGAGCCCGACCAGGGTCGCTATGTACGCCGGCTCGGACGCCGATCGTGTCGCCTCGGCCTTCATAGAAGCAATGTAGATATGCTTGAAGAAGCTTGTCAAGGCTTAGAACGCCTAAATACGTGTAAAAACGTGCTGACCAGGTTTGTACCCCTGTTGGCCGCTGTCGTCCGAGCACTCGGTATGATCAGCACGTCTCGTCACGGAGTCTGCGATGCCGCGCGTCGCCATCGATGTCATGCTGAAACCGGAAATCCTCGACCCGCAGGGTCGTGCCGTCGAACGTGCTCTGCCGGCTCTCGGCTACCAGGGGGTGGCCCAGGTGCGTGTCGGCAAGCACCTCGAATTCGACATGGACACGGGGGACGACCTCGCCACCCGGGTCGAGAGGCTTTGCGCTGATTTTCTCACCAACCCTGTCATCGAGACCTACACGTGGCGAGTCGCCAACCCGTCCTGACTACCGCGACGCAGATGCTCAAGCGGCGGACCTCCGAACGATCCTCTGCCCGCTCGAGCCCCGGCGGGGTGGGTGACGGCCTTCCCGCGCTGCCCAGCGGGGAGCCTCTCCTCGCGCGCTGGTTCGTGCTCACACTGCTCGTGCTCATTCCCACCGGCCTCGCCGTCATAGGGTGGGCCTTCCTATCGGGTTCGCGACCCCCTATCGATGCTGCCTCGCGCCGCCCACCCGGATCCGAGACGGTGACTCACGAGCGTGGTGAAGCCGCGCTGAACGAGATCCGCCTCACCGAATCCGGGCCCGACTGCGCCAGCGACATCCTGATGGTGGGTGATGATTCGGCCCGCGCCGCCCTCCGACGTGCCCTCGGCGCCACCTGCCAGCTACTTGCCGAGCCCGAGCACGCCACTGCCCTCACGGGCCTCCGTCGGTGGGCGAGCAGCCGCGGCATCATCCGCATGGCCGTCTTCGAGTTGACCGGGGTTGACGGCAGCGCACGGCTCGAGGAGGGCCGTCTCGTCGTCGAACTGAACGCGAAGTTCCAGTTCGAATCAGGGGCGCGAGCGGCACCCGTCATCATCCACGAGCTCGTCCACTTCGCGCAGGGCATGCCGGGACGGCCAGTCACCGCCGAGGGGGAGCTCGCGGCGATGGAAGCTCAGGAGCTCGCCTGCGACCGACTCGTCATGGCCGAGCAGCCGCCGCGGGCCTGTCTGGACGCAGACGAGCTGCTCACCTCCTCCGAACCGATCGAGCGGCTCGAGGCAGCCGGCTACCCCCGATCGAAGGGCCGCGCAGTCAGCCGGGGCACCGCCCCCCTCTACGAGGAGCCGAGCTGGTGAAGATCGGAATCGTCACCTTCCCAGGATCGCTCGACGATCGCGATGCGGCCGCGGCGTTCGACCTGGCCGGTGGCGGACGTGTCGAAGCGGTCCGGCTCTGGCATGCGGACCGCGACCTCGGGGGAGTCGACGCGATCGTACTGCCCGGCGGCTTCTCCTATGGGGACTACCTGCGCTGCGGGGCGGTGGCGAGCCGATCACCGGTCATGGCCGAGGTCGGGAGGTTCGCGGCCGAGGGGGGACCGGTACTGGGTATCTGCAACGGTTTCCAGATTCTCTGCGAGGCGGGACTGTTGCCAGGAGCGCTGCTGCGCAACGAGAACCTGCGCTTCGTCTGCCGCGAAGCGGAGCTGATCCTCGAGTCGACCTGTGCTTGGACAACCGGACTCGAACCAGGGACACGCCTCCAGCTGCCGGTGAAGCACGGTGAGGGGCGCTACCACGCCGACCCTGCGACGCTCGATGAACTCGAGTCAAGCGGGAGGGTGCTGGCGAGGTACGCGCCCGGTCACAATCCCAACGGCTCGGCGCGAAACATCGCGGGAATCGTCAACGAGGGACGCAACGTTCTCGGGCTCATGCCACACCCCGAGCACTCGGTGGACCCCGATCTGCCCTTCGGCAGCGACGGGCGGCTGTTCGTGGAGGGGGTACTCGCCCATCTCGGGGCGGCCGCTTGAGTGGTCCTGCACTGGGACTGTGTGCCACGGTCAGTTGCCTCGCGCTGCGCCCATTGCTGCTTTCCGCAGCGGGAACTATGCGGACGCGAGCAGCCAGGCAGGAGGGCATCGGCTCAGGCCGGGGACGCCCCCTCAACTCCCTCGTAGTAGTCACCTACGATGCTGGTCAGATCCCGCGCCAGCTGGGACAGCAGCGGCAGGCCGAGTACGGGACGAGATTCCACGGGCCGAGTGTCCAGACCTGATTCGATCCCGCCGTGGTCGTCAACCACGTCGAGTCCCGGGCCTCTCGCCAAACCGACGGTCGATCCGGACTCACCGGCATCGCCCGCCTCGAACTTCAGCGTGATCTGAGCCGCGGTGATGGGAGCGAGCAGGCAATCGCCCTGGGTGGGCGAGAAATCGAAGTCGCCCGTCCATTTGCGCTCCTCGCTGACGGCGCTGAAGGAGCCTTGACGGGTCGGGCCGAGGACCTCAGCGAATTCGCCCTTCTCGCTCACCGACCCGCGGCGGGTCGGCAGAGTCAGGGAGTAGGTGCCCGTGCCCAGAACCAGCGAACAGGTGTCGCCCGCGTCCGAGCTTTGACCGTAGTTGCCGGCGAGGCTGAGAGAGCCTGGGCCACTGACCTCATGTCCCTGCAGCATCCCCGCGCACTCCACCAGGCCTGGCTTGCTCGTTCTGAAAGTGCCCTTGCTGGGTGCAATGGAGAGGCCGGGCTCGAAAGCGACGTCGAGTACGGCGGTGCAGTCCAACGATTCGGGCGCGGAGGGATGGTCCGCATGGGCCGGTAGCGGTGTCACGGTGACCAGGACAAGTGCGAGTGATACGGCAGCAAACGAAAGTCTTCTCATCCCCGAACCCCCTCGGTCCCCCTGACCGGACGGCGCCGCGTCGCTGTGCCTCCGGCTTGTACCACGAGCGTAAAGAATAACCACAATGTTGTTATTCTGTCGGGAGGCGCCGCGCACTCAGGGCAGGCTCACCAGGAGGGCCCTACAGGGACGCTGGTGTCAAACGGGCTCTCCCAGGAGAACCAGAAGGGGCAGCGGCATGAGAGCAAAGAAGGGCCATCAGGCGGGACGGGGGTCGCAGGCCAACGAACCGAAGATCGCCGGAGCACGTGCGTATCAGGACGCTCTGCTGGTGGGCGACGGGACTTCCGCTCCCCCACGACCGCTGTTCGTGTTCAACGTGAGGGTGTTTGATGACCGGCTGCTCCCACCGGTTCTCAGCGGGCCCTCGGAGTGGCCTCAGCGCTACGTCGTCGTCATTCGGCAGTCCGACGGGGGCGTGCGGGGCGAAGGGCCCCTGGCTTCGAGACTCGAGGCCGACCACGAAGTCACCCGAGCACGGCTCGACCTCCCGGATGCCAGGGTCCACCTCGTCGTCGCGCTGGACCAGAGCGAGGAGGCCTTGAACGCCTTCTTCGCGCATCCCAGCAGCGTGCGGCTGGTGGCCGAGGAGGGCGCTCGCGCCCGTGCGAGGTACGAGGAGTGGCGGCGCAAGGCAGGTCCTGTCCGCCTGCCTTACGTCTCGCGAGCTGCGAGACAGCGCAACACTCTTTCTCCTGTCTTCCGCTGATTTGGTGCCTGCAGGCTGGGGTCAAGTCCCGCGACGCGAGGCGGAGTGGATGTCACGAGGCGTGTGATCCTTGGAGCATGCGGACGCGGCCCGAAGGGGGCGGGTCCGCCACTCGGCCCCGTATCCTGCTGCGTGAACGTTCTGTTCGTCGCCGCCCAGGTGGGTCGAGCCCACCACACGGAGCCATCATGCTCGAGTCCCACGCCGGCGAGACCGCACGGACCTCGGCAGCCGCATCCGGCCTCTCAGGGGGCGAGGAGGAGCTCGAACCTGGGCAAGCGAGGCGCCTCGCCCGTGAGCTCGGGCTCACCGAAGACGAGTACGAGACGATCACGCGAACACTCGAGCGCGTGCCGACGCTGTCGGAACTCGGCATGTACTCGGTCATGTGGTCCGAACACTGCTCCTACAAGTCGAGCCGGGATCATCTGAAGACGCTGCCCACGGAAGGTTCACATGTCCTTGTCGGGCCGGGTGAGAACGCGGGGGTGGTCGACGTCGGCGACGGCCTCGCCGTTACCTTCAAGATCGAATCGCACAATCACCCCTCCTTCGTAGAGCCGTTTCAGGGCGCTGCGACCGGGGTAGGGGGCATCATTCGGGACATCCTCACCATGGGTGCCCGCCCGGTCGCGCTCATGGACCCACTGCGCTTCGGATTGCCCGACGACCCCTTCCAACGACATCTCGTCGACGGCGTGGTTCGCGGGGTGGGCGGCTACGGCAACTGCGTGGGCGTACCCAACATCGGCGGCGAGACCGTGTTCGACGAGACCTATGCCGGCAACCCTCTCGTCAACGTCCTCTGCGTCGGGGTGCTGCCCCGCGATCGGCTCCAGCTCGCACGCGCCCAACGGGTCGGCGACCTGGCGGTTCTCATCGGCTCGGCCACGGGCCGTGATGGCATCGGTGGCGCCTCCGTACTCGCCTCGGCGACGTTCGACAGGGAGAGTGCCGGGAAGCGACCCCGGGTGCAGGTCGGTGACCCCTTCACCGAGAAGCTGCTCATCGAGTGCTGCCTCGAGCTCTACGACCGCGGCTTGCTCAGAGGTATCCAGGACATGGGCGCGGCAGGTATCACCTGTTCGAGCGCGGAGATGGCAGCGAAGGCTGGGCTCGGCATGCGGGTGGACCTCGCCCGGGTCCATCTGCGCGAGCCGGATATGGCCTCCTGGGAGATCCTCTGCTCCGAGTCTCAGGAGCGGATGCTCGCTCTCGTCGCCCCCGAGGACCTCAACGCCGTGCTCGGGGTGTGCGACACGTGGGGCGTGCCCGCCTCGGTCGTCGGGGAAGTGACCGAAGACGGGCATGTCGTGGTCATTCGGGAGGGACGGATCGTCGCGGACGCTCCCGCCCGCTCGCTCGTCGAGGAGGTGCCTGCCCACGCCCGCCAGCGGCGCCAGCCTGACTGGCTCGAGCGCTATGGCCTGGTGGACGCCGACGCGCTGTCGCTGCCCGCAGACCTGCCGCGACTCGTCTTCGACCTGCTCGCGAGCCCAAACGTGTGCAGCAAGCGCTGGGTGTATGAGCAGTACGACGCCCTCGTCGGGTCCGCGACGATCGCTGGGCCTGGTGGCGACGCGGGCGTGGTACGTCTGGCGGGCACCCGCCGAGCGGTGGCGGTCGCCACGGACGGCAACGGGCGCTGGTGCGAGCTCGACCCCCGGGAGGGCACTCGACGCGTCGTGGCGGAAGCGGCCCGCAACGTCGCCTGCGCCGGAGCCCATCCCATCGCCGCTACGAACTGCTTGAACTTCGGCAACCCGCAGCGGCCCGAGATCATGTGGCAGTTTGCCGAGGCGGTGGCCGGGCTCGGTGAGGCCTGCGCGGCCCTTGGCACGCCAATCACTGGCGGCAACGTGAGCTTCTACAACGAGACGCGCGGGCGAGCGATCCATCCCACCCCCGTGGTCGGGGTCCTCGGCCTCCTCGAAGACCTCTCTCACGCGGTCTCGATCGGCTTCGTCGCGGAGGGGGACGTCGTCTTCCAGATCGGGGCACCTACCCGTCCCGGTCTGGCCGGGAGCGAACTCCAGCGACTGCTCGGGGCACCATTCGGTGGGCGGCTCGAAGCCATCGACCTCGCGGTGGAACGACGTCTCCACGGGCTGCTAGCTGCTGCCGCGAAGCTAGGGCTCCTTCGCAGCGCCCACGACATCTCGGGCGGCGGGCTCGTCGCCACTCTTGCCGAGTCCTGTTTCGCGGGGAACCTGGGGGTGCGCTATCTGCCCGAGCCGGGAGTCGACGTCGCGCAACTGCTGTTCAGCGAGTCTCCGAGCCGGGTGATCGTGACGGTTCCCTGGCCGGATGTGCGCGATTTCGAGGGGCTCTGCGAGGTGCGTGGGGTGTCGGCGCGCCGGGCAGGGGTGGTGGTCGGTGACCGTCTCGAAATCCAAGGGATTATCGATCTTCCGCTCGAAGGGCTGCGCCATAGCTGGGAGACCGGATTGAGCGCTGCGCTCGAGCCCGAGGGCCTGGCGTGAGCTGATCCATACAGGGCCAAGACCGCTCAGGCCCAAGACCGTTACTACGACCTCTCAGGCCAAGACCGCTCAGGCCCTAACGGCTACGACGGCCGTCACGTCAGGTTCTGCTCGCCGAGCATCGGTCCCTCGCCCGATGGGTCGAGGATGCCGCGCTCGGCAAAGGCATAACGGCCCGACAGCACGCGCTGCGCGGCGACGTAGTTCACATCGTCGTCGTTGTGCCACAGGTCGTAGAACAGCTGCTCGACGCGGCGACGGGCACCGCGGCAGAAAACGTCGGCGAGTTCGACCGCGCCGCGCGTGTCCCCGGACGCCTCGTCGAGCAGCATCGGGGCGCGCACGCATGTCGCACTCATCGCATACAGCTCCGCTCCGAGGTCCACGATACGACCGAGAAAGCTCTGTCGCCGCTCGAGCTTCGCCTGCCAGCGGGTGATGGCGTAGAAGGTGGAGCGGGCGAGTTTGCGGGCGCTGCGCTCGATGAAACGGATGTGGGAGGCGAGCTCACCGAACTCCCCGTACGACCGGGGAAGGACGCCCCTACCTAACGTCAGCTGAGGCAACCACCGGGCGTAGAACCCAGCAGCCTCGAGGGCGATCCTCCCTTTCGCGCTCAAGCCCACATCAGGCCCGACGAGACCGCCGGCGACCTGCAGATGCTGGTCGACCGCCTCCCGCGCGACGAGCAGGTGCATGATTTCCGTGGAGCCTTCGAAGATGCGGTTGATGCGCAGGTCGCGTAGGACCTGCTCGGCGGGGACCGGCTTCTCACCGCGGGACTTCAGCGACGCAGCGGTTTCGAAGCCTCGGCCGCCGCGGATCTGGACCAGCTCGTCGACCGCTCGCCAGGCCATCTCCGATGCATAGAGCTTCGTGAGGGCGGCTTCGATCCGGATGTCGCGGTCTCCCCTGTCCGCCATCGTGCTGGACAGTTCGACGAGGGCCTCCAACGCGAACGCCATGCCGGCTATGTATGCGACCTTTTGGGCGATCGCGTCGTGTTCCCCGATGCGCCTGCCCCATTGCACACGCTCGTCGCACCACTCCCGGGCGATCTTCAAGGCCCACTTGGTCGCGGCGGCACAGATGGCGGGCAGCGAGAGACGACCGACGTTGAGTGTGGTCAGGGCGATTCGCAGCCCCTGACCCTCCTCCCCTATTCGGTCCTGCTCGGGAACGCGTACCTGTTCGAAACGGGTGACGCCGTTCTCGATGCCTCGCAGTCCCATGAACTCGTTGCGGTGTTCGACGCTGACGCCAGGGGCATGGGCGTCGACGACGAACGCCGAGAGCCCCCCTCTGTGGCCTTTGCCCCCTGGCACCCGCGCAACGACCATGAGCCGGTCGGCGATCACTCCGTTCGTGGTCCACAGCTTGACGCCGTCGAGCAGGTAGGAGCGGTCGTCGTCGGCCGGGGTGGCCGTCGTGGTCACACGGGCGGGATCGCTGCCGACCTGTGGCTCGCTGATCAGGAAGGCGCTGATCTCCAACTTGGCGGCCAGCGGCAGATACCGCCGCTTCTGCTCCTCGCTTCCGAAGAGGTTCAGTGGCTGAGGCACACCGATGGATTGGTGGGCGCTGAGGAGCGTTGACAAGGACGCGTGCCAGGAGCCGGCCAACATGAGGGCTCGGCTGTAGTACAGCTGCGAGAGACCCAATCCCCCGTAGTCTGCGTCGATCTTCATGCCGAACGCCCCGAGGTCCTTCAGACCTTCCACGATCCGCGCGGGGATCTTCGCATCCTGCTCGATCTGAGCCGGATCGACCTCCTGGCGCAGGAAACTCTCGAGCCGCCTCAGGAACGGCTCTCCCTTGCGTCGTTCCTGCTCGCTGGGACGAGGGTGGGGGTGGATGAGGTCGAGCCGTAAGCGGCCCAGGAACAGCTCCTTGCCGAAGCTCGGCTCGCGCCACTCCTTTTGCCGCGCGTCTTCTGCGACCTGGCGAGCTTGCGCTTCGGACACGCCCACTTCAGGCATCCTCCTCCCCTCGACTTGTCCCGCCCACGGTCTTGGGCGATCTTGTCGCGGTCTTCGCTGCGCAAAGATCCGCTCCTACTCCAAGACCGCTCCCGCCCTGGTGACGCACCGCCTGCTGGCGCGCATCGTATGCACGGCACGGGAGCGTCTCGGCGGCTGGCAACGATCCGGAAGGCGGCGTCAGGGGAGCGTGCTCGGGGGAGCACACCCTGACTGGCTCACGCCGCCATCTCTTCCAGTCGCGGTCCGGCGACGACCCGCGGTTGGCCAGTCGGGGCGAGCGTGACGTAGAGCCGCCGCTGCCAAGCCTCGTCCTCGCCGGGATGATCGGCGCGCTTGTGCGCACCCCTGCTCTCGCACCGGGCGAGCGCCGCCGCGGCGATGAGCCGTGCCACGAGGATGGGTCCGCTCTCGGGCGACCCTGCAACCTCGGCCAGTTCCCCGAGGCGATGATCCGCTTCGGCGAGGCCGCGAGCGTCGCGGAGGAGGCCGACACGCTGCCACATGATGTGGCGGAGCTCCCGCATGACCACGCAAGCACGCCCCCGGCTCCCCGAGGTCCGATCCCTGGCCCCTCCGAGCGGTCGCACCGGCCCCTGGGAAGTGGCGAGTTCCGCACCGCCACTGACCAAGGGAGGCGGCAACTCGCAGTCAGCCAGGTCACGGGCGAGGCGAGAGCCGAATACGAGCGCTTCGAGGAGCGAGTTGCTGCCCAGCCGGTTGGCGCCGTGCACGCCGGTGCACGCGACCTCGCCGCAGGCCCACAGGCCGGGGAGGGAGGTCTGGCCGTAAGCGTCGACGGCAACGCCACCCATGTGATAGTGGGCCGCCGGCGAGATCGGCAGGGGCTGGCTGGACGGGTCGAGACCGTGGCGGTGGCAGGCGGTGTGGACCGTGGGGAACCGCCTGCTCACGCCGGAGATCGGGCGTAGATCGAGCAACACCTCGTGGCCCGCTTCCCGATGCCGCCAGACGGCTCGCGCCAGCACGTCCCGTGGAGCGAGCTCGCCAGTCGGCCCGGAGAGGAAGCGTGCGCCGGTCTCGTCCACGATGACGGCCCCCTCACCGCGAAGGGCCTCGGTCAGCAGTGGCATGGGATGTGTGCCGACGTCGAGGACGGTGGGATGGAACTGGACGAACTCGAGATCCGCCAGGCGGGCACCGGCTACGGCCGCCATGGCAAGGCCGTCCCCGGTGGAGTCCGGGGGGTTGGTCGTGTAGCGGTAGAGCCCGCCGATCCCTCCGGTGGCGAGAACAACGGCCCGTCCCATGCAACTCACCCACCGGCCCTGCGCGGTGCGGACGAGGATCCCACGGACTCGTCCCGCGTCGTCCACGAGTAGTCCGCGCGCCTGTGTGTGGGTGAGGGCATGGACAGTGGGAGTGGCCCGTACGACGTCGACGAGAAGCCGGACGAGTTCGGCGCCCGTGGCGTCGCCCCCGGCTCGCACGACCCGCCGCCGGCTGTGACCGGCCTCGCGACTCAGGGCGAGCGTGCCCTCATTCGAGCGTTCGAATCGGGCCCCCTGATCGAGCAGGCGACGCAGGAGGCGTGGTCCCTCCGTGGTCAACAACTCGACCGCCAAGGGGTCGTTCAGTCCGCCGCCGACGGCGAAGGTGTCGTCGGCGTGCCTGGAAGGAGAGTCTGCGCCGTCCAATGCGACCGCGACCCCACCTTGTGCCAATCCCGTCGAACTCGATTGACCGAGACCGGACCTCGTGACCAGCGTCACGGTGCGGGGCGCGACCTCCGCCGCCACGGTCAGCCCCGCCGCCCCGCTCCCGACCACCACCAGATCGGCGGAAAGGCGGTCGCAGGTGGTTAGGGGGCCCGACCGGGTCATCGAGGACTTCCGCGACCGACGCTCAACATCCGCTCGACCGCGCGCCGGGCAGGGATGGCGATACGGGAGGGGATCTCGATCGTGGGTTCGAGCCGTTCGAGCGCATGGTGGATCTTGTCCAGGGTTATGCGCTTCATGTGCGGGCAGAGGTTGCAGGGCCTCACGAACTCGACGTCAGGGCAGTCCACGGCGACGTTGTCGCTCATGGAACATTCCGTCAGCAGCACGACCCGCTCGGGCCGACGCTCGGTCACGTGGCGGATCATCCCAGCGGTGGAGCCAACGTAGTCTGCTCCCGCCAGAACCTCTGGTGGACACTCCGGGTGGGCGAGGATCTCCACGCCGGGTACCTGCTCCCGGAAGGTTCGCAGGTCCTCGGCGGTGAACCGCTCATGGACCTCGCAGTGCCCCTTCCACAGAATGATCCTCACGCGCGTCTGACTCGCGACGTAACGCCCGAGATATTCGTCCGGCAGGAAGATGACCCGGTCCACCCCGAGGGACTCCACCACTTCCACGGCGTTCGAAGACGTACAGCAGACATCGGACTCCGCCTTGACTGCGGCGGAGGTGTTCACGTACGTCACCACGGGGACGTCCGGGTAACGGCTGCGCAGCAGACGCACATCGTCCGCGGTGATGGACGCGGCCAGTGAGCAGCCGGCAGCGAGATCCGGCAGAAGGACGGTCTTGTCGGGGTTCAGGAGCTTGGCGGTCTCGGCCATGAAGTGGACCCCGGCGAGGACGATGACATCCGCCTCGGTCTCCGCGGCTCGGCGGGCCAATGCCAGAGAGTCACCCGTAACGTCGGCGACCCCGTGGAAGATCTCTGGCGTCTGATAGTTGTGCGCGAGCACGACGGCGTTGCGCTGACGCTTCAGGTCCTCGATCCCCTCGATCAGGGCTGCATGAAGGCGCAATTCCAAGGCTGGCATGGCCCGCTCGGGAAGGGACTGGCCCAGATCGGATGGCATGCCTTCGGGCGCGAAGGTCGGTAGAGCCTGCCGTGCCGTCATGGAACCCCGTTATGCTCGGCTTGAGCATAAGTTATCGAGGTTAGGGTACGGGGTCAAGCGCGTCCGGGCACATTTCAAGGGGTGGCAGGGCGGTCTTCGAGCAGGAGCGGGTCTTTGCGCAGCAAAGACCGCGACGAGACTGCTCAGACCGCCGGTGGGACAATTACGGGCTGCCGCGCAGCTCGGGGACCCCGATTCCGGGCACGGGGCGCTCACGCAGCACATCGCGCCGGAACCGGAACAGCTCGGCGGGGCGTCCGCCCGTGCGAGGCTCGAGCTCGCCTGTGCCCTCCACAAGGCCTCCCCGTTCGACGAGACGGCGGAAGTTCTGCTTGTGGAGACGGACACCTGACAATGCCTCGACGACCCGTTGGAGCTGCAGGAGCGTGAAGGTCGGGGGCAGAAGTTCGAACACGACCGGGCGGTACCTCAGCTTTCCCCGCAACCTGCCGAGAGCGGTTGCGAGCATGCGGCGATGATCGAGCGCCATGGGACGACCCAGCTCGCGTCCCGAGAAGACGTTCGTCTCTACCCGCCCGGCGACCGTCGGTCGCCCGTCCGGCCCCCGCTCCGTTGCCCCTCGGCGGGCGCGCAAGGACTCCGATACGAGACCGACCTCGTACAACAGCTCGTACCGTTCCAGCACCCGCTCGCGATCCCAGGGTGCGCCGTAGAGCCCGAAGGTAATGGCGGCACGGTCGCGGCGCCTGACCTTGACGGCGGGATCGGGTGACCCTGCCACCCAGTCCTCGATCGTGGGCCTGACGTAACGGTCGATGACGAGGGGCCGGCCTTCCCGCCAGTCCTCCCAGGGCAGGTAGCGATAGAGGTCCCGCCAGCGGGCCTGCAAGGTCGGCGGGCTCTCCCGCATGAGTGCGAGGTAGGCAATGGAGATGACCCGGCCGTTCGGTCGAGGATCACGGTCTCGGTCGCCGAAGGTGTAGAGCTGTTCCACGTATCCGAGCTGCATGCCGGTCTGCTCGCTGACCCACCTTCGCAACCCGAGCTCCAGCGTGCGGTCATAGGTGAGGTCGAGGCCCCCGAAGGGAAGCGCATCGAGTGCGCCCTCGTCAGCGTCCTCGACGGCAGGGACCCGCTCGGGCTCGCCGGATTCGAGCGTGAGGACTCGAGGCACCTCGTCGGTGACCGCGAGAATGACCGCGTTCAGCCCGATTGCGACGGGAGCGTCAATGACGCCTCCTTCCTCCGCGCGAGAAGCTTGCTGAGCGGAAGGGTAGGGCGATCACGCGCCTCGCGACCCCCGGTTCGAGACGCGTCTCCCGCCTGCATGACCTTTGGCACGCGGGACGCGACTTGCTCTTCTGCCACGAGAACTGCTCATCGTCGTCAGGGGTCGTAGGCTGAAGGCGACGCTCGAGGAGCGAAGGAGGCTAGTGACGGTCACCCCTCGACGGGGGACACCCCCGCTCCCCATTGCAGTGCGGGGGACACCCCCCCTCCCCCGGGACCAGCTTCAGCGTCCTCTTCGGGACCTACGCGTTTCGGTCACCGATCGCTGCAACTTCCGTTGCCGCTACTGCATGCCGCGCGAGGCATTCGGACCCGCCTTCCGCTTCGTCGACCGCGCTGATCTCCTCACGTTCGAGGAGATAGCACGCATCGTTGGCATCTTTGCTCGTCTCGGAGTGGGAAAAGTACGGATCACCGGAGGTGAGCCACTCCTGCGCCGGGACATCGAACGGCTCGTCGGCATGATCGTGGGCACAGAGGGCATCGCCGATGTGGCCATGACCACGAACGGCACCTTGCTGCCCCATAAGGCCCACGCGTTGCGCGAGGCGGGACTCGGCCGCGTCACGGTGAGTCTGGACTCGCTCGACGATGCGGCGTTTCGGGCCATGAGTGATGTGAACCTGCCCGTCGCGGTCGTCCTCGACGGCATCGCCTCAGCACAGGAGGCGGGATTCGATCCCATCAAGATCAACTCTGTCGTGAAACGTGGGGTGAACGACTCAGGCATTCTCGAGCTTGCCCGGTTCGGAAGGGAACGCGGTCACATCATCCGGTTCATCGAGTACATGGACGTGGGCACGACCAATGGGTGGCGGCTTGACGATGTCGTCCCCGCAGAGGAGATCGTGGCCCGGATCAACGCCCTACATCCGCTCGAACCAGCGCCTCCCACGGTGAGCGGAGAGGTGGCGAGTCGCTACCGCTACCGTGATGGCGGAGGCGAGATCGGGGTGATCGCGTCGGTCACCCGGCCCTTCTGCCAGGCCTGCTCCCGAGCCCGACTCAGCCCCCTGGGGGAGCTCTATACCTGTCTCTTCGCGGCGTCCGGTCAGGACCTGCGTACCCTCGTGAGGCGCGGAGCGGGCGACGACGAACTCGAGGCGATCATTCGGGGGGTATGGCGAGCGCGGGACGACCGCTATTCAGAGCTGCGTACGGCGGCCGGCACGTCGCGTCCGCCGAAGGTCGAGATGTCGTACATCGGCGGATGAGCGTCTTCGGCCACAGGTCGTCGCGGCTGCGTGGAAAGCCCAGCCGCAGGCCCAACTCGGCCTTGCGTGCCACCCCACGTACACTGAGCGTCTCCATGCTCCCGAGTGGCGAGGAACCCCCCGTGGCGTCAGCGCCTGCCGGCCGTGGCCCGCTACCCCTCTCCTCGGGTACGCAGGGTCCCGATGACGACCTGATCGACCCCGCCCTGTTGGCCGAAGGGCCCCGTGAAGAGTGCGGGGTGTTCGGCGTGTACGCGCCGGGTGACGAGGTTTCGAAGCTGACCTATTACGGCCTCTACGCCCTTCAGCACCGCGGACAAGAGTCCGCCGGCATGGCGGTTTCGGACGGTAGACAGATCGTCGTGACCAAGGACATGGGGCTTGTCAGTCAGGTGTTCCGGGAGTCGACGCTTGCGGCACTCGAAGGCGACCTCGCGGTGGGCCATGTTCGCTACTCCACCACAGGCACCTCGTCCTGGACGAACGCGCAGCCCCAGTTCCGTGAGACGCTGCATGGAGGACAACTCGCCCTCTGTCACAACGGGAACCTCTGCAATACCGCCGACGTCGCCCGCATGCTCGCCTCCGGGAGCCTGCGCGACCGGGACTCAGCAGGAGCGCAGAGAGGGGACTGGGTGGGTCACAGCGACAGCGGCCTGCTCGCCTCGCTTCTCGCCCTCCAAGAGGAGGACTCTCTCGAGGAGGCGATCGTGCGCACGGTCGGAAAGCTCGAGGGGGCCTTCTCACTCGTCATCATGGACGAGCGGCGCCTCTACGGCGTGCGGGACCGCCACGGCGTACGGCCCCTCCACCTCGGACGGCTTCCCAGCGGAGGCATGGCGATCGCCTCCGAGAAGGCGGCCCTTGACATCATCGGAGCGGTCGAACTGCGGGAGGTCGAGCCGGGGGAGCTCGTGATCGTCGACGAGACAGGCATGCGGTCGCGTCGTTTCGGTGAGCCCGACCTGAAGTTCTGCCTCTTCGAGTGGGTCTACTTGGCCCGCCCCGACGAGCGGCAGCGCGGAGCCAGCGTCTACACGGCGCGACGTGCCATGGGACGGGCACTGGCCCTTCAGGCACCGGTCGAAGCGGACCTGGTCATTCCCGTGCCCGACTCGGGGACCGCGGCAGCTGCCGGCTATGCCGAGGAATCCGGCCTGCCCTACGCCGAGGGGCTCGTGAAGAACCGCTACGTCGGGCGCACGTTCATCCAGCCGTCGCAGTCCCTGCGCCGGCTCGGGATCCGGCTGAAGCTGAACCCCCTCCGCTCGGTGATCGAGGACCAGCGGCTCGTCGTCGTAGACGACTCCATCGTACGGGGCAACACCTCACGGGAGCTCGTGCGGATGCTGCGTGCAGCCGGCGCCGCCGAGGTACACCTCCGCATCACGTCCCCGCCCATCCAGCACCCCTGCTACTACGGCATCGACATGGCAAACCGGGAGCAACTCATCGCGGCGTGCATGTCGATCGACGAGGTGGCCGAGTTCGTCGGAGCAGACTCGCTGCACTACCTCTCGCTCGACGCGCTCGTCGACGCCACCCCTCACGCGAAGAGCGAGTTGTGCCGCGCCTGCTTCGATGGCGTCTATCCCATCCCCGTCGCGAAGGAGCACACGACGCACGCTGCGGTGAAGTTCGAGCTCGAGCCAGAACACGTCTAGCGGCGCGGTTCTACGCTCAGCCTCCGCCGCTCTGTCCACGGGCGAGGCGAGCCCCGAGGTAGGCCGCGCTCACTGACGCCACGAGGGCGAGCCAGCGTCGGAGTGTGGGAAGCTCTCGCCAGCCGGCGAGCGTTGCCACCGCGTCGCCCGCATCTGCCAGGGCGGACGCCTCGAGCCATCCGCGGGGCGACTCGCCGTGCTCGAGGGCGATCAAGGCACCGAGGCCGAGCGCCGCATCCCGAACCCCCAAGGCACGCGCAAGCGCTTTGACTGCTGGCTCCGCGGCCCCCTCACCGACCCAGGCTCGTGCCACGAAACTCGGGGCGACCAGAAATAGGGTGCCGAGTCCGACGCGGGTAGCCGCCAGGACGCGCGCCAACTGCTGATCCTCCATAAGGGCTCCTGTAACTCAGGGGCTATCCTCCCCGCACGCTTCGGTCGTGGGGACTGTCCGGCGCTAGAAGAACTCCGACATCCAAGGCGGGGGGCCGGCAAACAGCGAGGCGAGTGCGGCAAGATCGGATTCACTGGCCGCAACAAGTAGACCCAAACGGGAAAGCAGCGGCGGCGAGGCGTAGCCCGTGTAGAGCGGCGCAAGGGCGTTCACCGACAGCCGGACTCTTCCGAGGCCTCCCGGCTCGAGAGTTGCCGTGCCGTCTCGAACGCGCAGCACGTGCCGCCCATCGTTCCAGGGTGCGTGAGTGTCGCTGATCTCGAGGTGCACCGTCACGTCGCGGTCATCCGGATAGCCGCGGCGCTGACCGCTCCGGCCGCGTCGACGATCCGCGTCATCCAGCGCAGGTCTCCGATGGTCTCAGCGTCCTGTTCGGGGAGGAGCAGCGTCAACGGCTCCTCCGCGCCCGCGAAGAATGTGATGCGGGTCGTCATCGAGCGGTTGATGCGATGAGGTCGCCAAAGTGCCAGTAGGGCCTCCCGATCCACTGCGAGGAGCTCGTCGGCCGCCCTAGCGACCCACTCGTCAGCGACGCTCGCCCGCAGCTGCCGAAATGCGAGATACCCCCGAATCCCGGCATCCTCCTCGGCGACGTAGAGGTAATGGTGCTCTTCGCCGGTCAGATACCCGTGCAACCGACGGCCACCACCACTCGTTTCGATGCACGAAGCCGTTCGTCTTGGTGGCGACTGTGGCATAGGTGGCAGCGAGGCGTTCGAGGTCCGACTCACCCGAGGGGCACACAGCGACGCGTGCGGCTGGAGGCGGCAGCGTCGCGAGGGAGCGAAGTGGGACCCGACGATGGACCCGGTAGCCGGCCACCTCCCACCCCATCCGCCGGTATGGGACAGCGGTGGCGGGATAGAGGGTGCTGATCACTTCGCCCCGCTCGTGCATGACTTCGAGCGTGGCCCCGAGCAGCCGTGTGACGACACCGCTACCGCATCGATGGGGGACGACGGCGACGCTTGCGACCCCTCCCATGGGCACGGGACGCCCTCCGAAGAACTGTGCCAGCTCGTGGACGACCGCAGTGGCGATGAGCTGGCCAGCGTCGAATGCCCCCAGGGTGCGATCCAGTCGGAGGGAAGCCCGGTAGTCCTGGAGTTGCTGCGGTGAGATGTTGAAGGCCTGCGTCCGGATGCGGAAGGCGGCCTCGAGCTCGTCGGTCGTGAGCGGGCGGATCTCGAGCACCATGGCGAGAGGCTACGCCAGAGGCGAGGCGAACAGCGCCGCCAGCGGCCTGCGGCTGCTGTCAGCAGAGAACCTGCACCCCTGCCATGATGCGGACATGGGCGAGCCTGAAGGCGACCAGTCCCACCAGCGGTCCTGGGCAGGCCAAGACCGCTCTCCCACCCCTGTCTCCTACGCCGATTCTGGCGTCGACCTGGACGCCGCGGACCGTTACATCGCCCTCATTCGCGGCGCAGTGGACGACACGCGGCGCCCGGAAGTCATCGGCGGCATCGGGGGCTTCGCCGGACTGTTTGCCTTCGCAGCCCACCGTTACGTCGACCCCGTACTCGTGAGCAGCACCGACGGCGTCGGCACGAAGGTCGAACTCGCACGCCGACTCGACGTGTTGGAGACCGTCGGGCTGGACCTCGTGGCGATGGTCGTGGATGACCTCGTCGTCAGCGGCGCGGAGCCTCTTTTTCTGACTGACTACCTCGCCGTCGGTCGGCTCGAGCCCGAGCGCGTCAGTCGCATCGTCAGCGGTGTGAGCGAGGGTTGTCGTATCGCAGGCTGTGCGCTCATCGGGGGCGAGACGGCCGAACATCCCGGCCTCATGGCCGAGGACGCGTTCGACTTGGCAGGCTTCGGCGTCGGAGTGGTGGAGCGTGATCGCATGCTCACCCCCGACAGGGTTCGGGCCGGCGACGTGCTCGTCGCCATGGCCTCGAGCGGCCTGCACGCCAACGGCTACAGTCTTGTGCGGCGCCTGATCGAGGGACTCGACCTGCACGAGGCCCATGGACTGGGCCGTCCGCTCGGAGAGGTGCTGCTTACTCCGACGCGCATCTACGTGCAGGACTGCCTCGCCCTCGCAACCGCGGTCGACGTACATGCCTTCTGCCACGTCACCGGGGGGGGGTTGCCTGGCAACCTGCCACGTGTGCTGCCGGAGGGACTGGGCGGGCTCATTGACGCCTCCAGCTGGGAGCGTCCAGCCGTCTTCGAGGTGCTCCGTGGACTCGGCCCGGTTTCCGAGGGGGAGATGTGGCGAACATTCAACCTCGGTGTCGGCATGGTCGCGGTCGTCTCAGCGGGAGACAGCGACGGCGCCGTGCGTCTGCTCAGGAGCCGTGGAGTCGAGGGATGGGTGATGGGCAGCGTGCAAGAGGGATCGGGAGTCGATATCGCTTCTGGGGGCCGAACCTGACCTGCTCGAGAGCGGCCACCGGAGGGTCCCACCGGGAGGGTCACTCGCCAGCCGCCGTCACCTGGGAATGAGCGCGCGAGGAAACGCCGCAATACCGCGCTGAACCTGTCGGACTGTCGACGGCCGGCAGGTGACCGCAGCCGGGAAGAATGGTCAGCGTCGCCTGCGGTAGTCGGGCCGCCGCGCGATGGGCATGCGTCATGGGCACGACCCGGTCACGGTCGCCCCAGACGACGAGCGTTGTCACGTCGAGCCGGGGGAGTTCGTCGACGACGACATCGCGCTGTCCGTGCAGATCGATGTGGGCCCGAAGTCCTGCCAGCTCCCCCTCCAGGAAGCCCGGTCGACAGGTCAGCGCAGCCTGTCGCGTCAGCCAGGCGGCCGGCACCCGCCGGACGTCTCCGAAGAGGAGCGTCGATCGGCCGAGGAGACGCTGGACCTTCCCGATTGGCGTCGTGGTCCAGAGCGCCGCCGCCTCCCCGACGCCAGGGGGGGTGGGGAGTTGCAAGACGGAAGAGACCTCGAGGCCCAACCCGACACTCGCCACGAGCCCGAGGGCCGCGACCTGGTCGGCGGGTTCAGGGCGAGCCTGAGGGCGATGAGGCCACCGAGCGAGTTTGCTATGAGCGCGACGGGCTCATAGGCGACCTCCTCGGCGAAGGCCGCGACGAAGGAGGCGAACCATGCGGCCGTGCAGCGGGGGGGTCGGCTGCCCGGCGCAAAGCCCGGCAGGTCAAGGGAATGGAGGCGATAGAAGGGCGCGAGAAAGCCCAGGACAGCAGACCACTGCGACCGATCCTCCCAGAGCGTGGAGAAGGATGACGGGGCGGCCGCTGCCGGCTATGGCACACGTCGTCGTCAACCCGCCGACGGTGATGTGTCGCTCGTCCACCTCTGCTGCTCAGGAGGTGGGGCGCAGGTGGAAGCGGCGTAGGCGGCCGACGGCCGCGATGCGCTGCTCCGCGAGCCGTCTGGCTGCGGCTTCCGTCGTCGCCCCGAGGTGGTGAGCGAGTGAGAGCACCTGCCTGAGCGTGCCCCCGATCTCGCGTGTTTTCGCCCGTGCCCGCTGCGGTGAGTAGCCGCCAGGCAGCAACTCGTCGGCAACCTGCACGAGCCCGCCGACGTTGACGACGAAGTCGGGGGCGTAGACAACTCCGCGCTCCCGAAGCCGGTCGGCGTCCCCTAGCGTCGCGAGCTGGTTGTTCGCCCCGCCGCATACGGCTGCAACCCTCAGCCTGGGGATGGTGCGCTCGTTGAGCGTCCCTCCGAGCGCGTTCGGCGACAAGATGTCGGCTTCCACGTCGTAGACCTCTTCCGGTTCCACAACCTCGGCTCCCGATTCCGTTACAACCCGATCGACCGCCTCCAGGTTTACGTCCGTCACCGTGAGCTTCGCTCCCGCTTGTGCAAGATGCGACGCGAGGCGCGATCCGACTTTGCCGAGGCCCTGGATCGCCACGTGACGACCGGAGAGGTTCTCGTCCCTCCACAGCGCGTCAGCGAGGGCTTGCAGGGCAACCAAGACGCCGTAGGCAGTCATGATGCCGCTGTCGCCCGAGCCACCGTGCGCCTCGTCCATGCCGGTCACCCAGCGACATTCGCGAGCCACGATCTCCATGTCCCGCGGATAGGTGCCGACGTCGCAGGCCGTGATGTATCGGCCGTTCAAGCTTTCCACCAGACGGCCGTAGGCCCGAAGTAGCGGCTCCGATTTGGTCGTGGCCGGATCGCCCAATATCACGGCCTTTCCGCCTCCGAGATCGAGGCCCGCACAGGCCGCCTTGTATGTCATAGCCGAGCTGAGACGCAGGGCGTCGACGAGCGCCTCCTCCTCCGTGTCGTAGGGGTAGAAGCGTGTGCCGCCCAGCGACGGACCCAGTGCCGTGGAGTGGACCGCGATGATGCAGCGCATCCCCGTCTCGCCATCCGCGCCGTAAACCACCTGCTCGTGGCCGTCGAAGAACGCGAATGGTCCCTTCATCGGGCCCTCCCGCCTGCGGGGTCTCGCAGGCCAAATACCGTGACTACGACCTCTCCCTCACAGTCCCATCCGCCTCCGTCCGGTAGGCCCATGACCGTTGCTCCGGCCTCCCGATGAGACAAGGCCGTTATTTCCGTCCCCCGGGAAAGCCACGGTCGCTCCTCCGGCTGCCCACCCTTCATGGCACCTCCGTCGTCGATGCTTCACGCCGGGCTCACGGCGGACCGTGAGCGCAGCCTATGCGCGCGTAGTCCCTGGTTCTGCGTGTACGTTTCCAGCCATGGTGCCGTGCGCTTACCTGCGGGTCTTCGAGCCGCTCGAGTCCTTCCCCCTCCCCGAGCGTGAGGGTTGGGGTCGCTATGTTGCTGACGGGCGCTGGCTCACGGTCAATGCGGCGGTCGCGAGCGAGTCCGAGACCGCCGCCGCTCGTCTCATCACCAGACGCCCTCCGGCTGACGACCAGGCGGCCCTCGTACGACGAGTGGGGCAGCGCATCCACGTGTGCCCCCTCGGATTGGCACAGCGTCACGCGGTGGCCCTGCTTGCCTTTCGGGAGGCGCTGCCTGAACCCGCTGCGAGCGCCTTCGTCTCACGCGACGAGGCACGGGCGGCGCTGAGTGCCGTCCGTCGTCGGCGTCGCCCTCCCCACATCCAGGAGGCGAGTTGGGAGGTGCCCCTACGCTGGTTCGCCGCCTTCGCGCCAGGTGAGCGCCATTTCGTCAATCCACCAGAAGGGGACGGCCCTCGCCTCACCTATCTCACGAGCGTCCGGGCAGCCTTGCGGCGCCTGGATCGGGCAATCGGCGTCGTCGAGGCGATGGTGGACAAATCCGACGAGCTGGTGGAGTCACTCAGCGACCTGCTGGACTGGCTCGCAAACTTCGACGAAGACAGTCTCGTCGAACTCGACTACGGGGGCCTCGTGACGTTCATCCCCGCCGCTGACCTCGCCACGGACAGCTCGTGCGAACAGCTATGGGAGGCGATCGAAGATCTCGAACGCGGTGATCCCGATGCCGCTGTTGCCGGCTATGAAGCCCTGAGCGACCGCTGGCAGTTCCTGCGGCAACGCTGCCGGTCGAACTGACCCAGCGACCACCATGGGGCCTCCTTGGCCGTCATGCCTCGTCTCATACTGACTGCGTAGGAAGGTGGGCGGCACGACGGGCCGTTGATCGGACGCGAGGAATGCCGCGTTCCTTACCGTCCTGGTTGTCTTGGTGGCGGGAACAGCACGAAAGCGAGGAGTGCGATGAAGTCGAAGCTGCTCTACGA
The DNA here is from genome assembly GCA_046263195.1 of Nitriliruptorales bacterium. Taxonomy (GTDB): domain Bacteria; phylum Actinomycetota; class Nitriliruptoria; order Nitriliruptorales; family JAHWKO01; genus JBHELG01. The sequence goes on from JBHELG010000021.1 coordinate 36,200, forward strand.
GTCGCCGGATCGTCTGCGCACGTTTGCCGTCGTCTTCGCGAAGGGCGATGAGGCGAAGTTGGGCCTCGAGCGGTTCGCGCGCGACAGGCGTATCACCGGCGCTGCCCTGACCGGGATCGGGGCGTTCCGCGAGGCGACCCTCGGTTACTACGATCCCGATGAGCTCGAATACTTGGACCTACCCGTCACCGAGCAGGTCGAGGTGCTGTCACTGATCGGGAACGTAACGCTCGAGCAGGGCGAACCTGTTGTGCACGCGCACGCCGTAGTGGGAAAGCGCAACGGTTCGACCGCTGGAGGTCACCTCAAGTCCGCGACCGTGTGGCCGACACTCGAGGTCCTCATCGAGGAAACCCCCCGGCACCTACGCAGGCGGTACGACCGCGAGACTGGCCTCGCCCTCATCGACCTGACGGCCTAGCTTCACCGGGCCGCTGCGGCCTCCTCGGGTCCGACCAGAGCGCCAGCCATCCCAGAAGGCCGCGGAGAGACAGGGGGTGGACGTGGGACAGCCTTCTCCAGCACCGGCTGGATGATGTGTCCCAAAGTCAGGGCCACGAGGAGCGTGCCGACACCCACCGTCCCCCCGAGGGCCCAGCCGACCGCCAGCGCGCCCACTTCGAGGCCCGTGCGCACCCACCGCACCGGAATGCCTCGTTCGGCCAGCCCGGTCATGAGACCATCGCGAGGGCCCGGACCCAGACCCGCGGCGATATAGCACCCGGCGCCCAGACCGAACAGCAGCGTCCCCAGCAGCAGGTACGTGATCCGGATCGGCAAGCCGGGCGCATGCGGCAGGAGCGTCAGGCCAAGGTCGACCATCGGTCCCACGAGGAAGGCATTGAGGATCGTGCCCAGGCGAGGACGCAACCGCAGGGGGATCCACGCCATGAATACGAGCAGGCCCACCACTATCACGGTCGTTCCGACAGACAGGGAGGTCCGGCGGGCGATGCCCTGATGGAGCACGTCCCATGGTGCGGCACCGAGGTCTGCCGCGAGCAGCATGGCCACTCCGAGCCCCATGACCGACAAGCCACACACGAGTTGGGCCAGCCGGCGACGCAACGGCACGGGCGTCAAAGTGACCTCAGGCATGTTCCGCAATCACGAGGCGCAGTTGCGCGTCCAGCACATGAACAGATGAAATGCTACGACTCTTCCTTCCCGTCAGCTCGGGAGCGTGCGATCCGTGCCGCACGGCGGGCCCCACGCAGAGCCTGTGGCGTGCGGGCGCGTCGCGCAGCGGCCAAAACGACGTCGACCGCGACCTCGGGGCTCGTCCTCCATGCCGCGTGCACGACAACCGGACGCACGCCCGGACGGGTTCGGACGTAGTACCCCACGAGCTCACCGTCCAGCACGAGGGGCTCGATCGCCCCTCGACGGTCAGCCGGCCACTTCCCAGAGGCGGCGAGCGGGCGTTCGGTGACGCCGACCGTCGGAAGATCGAGCACGGCACCGAGGTGGAGCGCCAGCCCTGCCCGTCTGGGATGGTCACGACCCGTGGCATCGACGATCACCAGCTCCGGTCGTTCCTCGAGCGCGAGCACGGCCCGCCAACGCAGCCGTCCCTCCCGCAGGGCAAGCAACCCTGCGACGTAGCCCGCCCCGGCCATACCGGCGACGACCACGGAGGTGGCCGGATGACCGTGCCGCTTCAAGGCCGCGCTCGCCCATCCGTAGTCGCCCGCCCTGCCACGGCCGGTGACCCCGCGGGCGAAGCAGATGTACGAGGCACCCACCGACTGGGGAACCCCGGTGGGAACCCAGGGCGGCGGTTCGGCTGCGGCCAGGTTTGCTTGTACGACCAGCAGGTCCGCTTCCGTTTCCGGCCAGGGGCCAGCGGCAGGGCCGTACTCCAGCCAGCCTCACCCCCCGCAGACCGCGGCTCGCAATGCTCGCTCGACGTGAGCTGGATCCCCGAGACGGCGGCGCAGCTCACGCTCGAGCCCCCCAATGGGATAGAGGTTCTGCGGCGCACGCGGATCCTTGTGCGCGGCGGAGGCGAAGCGCGGCAGAGTCCGAGCGCTGCGGTCCGCCAGCGCGCGTGCGGCCGCTGGCGGGAGATCGGCTGAAGCCTCGCAGCGCACGATCCCCGCCCAGGGATGTCCCTCGCCGCCAGGCAGGCGTAGATACCACGAGAACCGACTCCAGGAGGTCTGGGTGAGGAAAAGGGGACTGCGCTGCCCCGGCTGGAGACGTGGGACGATCTCTCCCAGCGCCGGCGGCAGGTAGGCCACCCGGTGCGTCTTCACGTACCCGATGGCTCCGGAGACGTTTTGACGGCCGTTGAGTGGGCCGTCCACCACGATCAGATCGGGCGTTCCATCGCAGGCGGGCTGGCTGCGGTCCTCCGGCCCGGGGTTCGTCAGGGCCCTGGCTGCGACCGCGACCTCGAGTTCACCCATGCGCTGCTGGAGGCCGAGTGAGAGCTGATCGACATCGTCGCCAGCGACCGTGAGGAAGGGATAGGCCCCTGCCCTGGTCATGAGCGAAGCTTCCTCGTCCGGCGCCGCCGCCGCCGGGGCGAACAAGCCGCGCCGGACCTCCACGGCGGTGATGGAGGCCTGGTCGTGCTGGCAACGTACGGCACCAGCCGCGTATGAAGCGCAGATCCCCATGCGCGTGACACCGTCGCTGCCCGTGATCCACACCCGGGCGTCGATGCGGCGTACGCCGTCAATGACGTGGACCCGGCGTGCTGGTGGCGTCTCGGGCCTCGGGTCGAGGGGCCGCCAGGCGGCCGCCGGCAGCTCCGCGTCGACGTCGATCACGGCATCGGAGGGCGCCTGCGGCTGCGACTCGTGCGAGGAACCGTATTCGGGCGCCCAAGGCTCCACTCTGATCGTGCGCACGCTCACGCGGGCCGCCCCGTGCACAGGAAGCTCGGGAGGCGCTTCATGCCATCACCCTGTCGACCGTTGAGACGCTGGCCGCCTTGCGCACTTCGAAGCGAACAGGCACCCGCTCGGCCAGGTCACGGACGTGCGTGACGAGGCCGACCATACGTCCCCGGGCGCCCAGTTCCTCGATGGCGGCCGTGACGACCTCCAGAGTGTCGGCGTCGAGGGTGCCGAAGCCCTCGTCGAGGAAGAGCGCGTCGAGTCTTGCCGTCCCATGGGCCGCGAGGTCGGCAACGTGGTCAGCGAGCGCGAGGGCCAGCGCCAACGAGGCGAGAAACGTCTCTCCACCGGAGAGCGTCCGCGCCGAGCGCATCTCGTCGGCGTTTCTGTGGTCGACTACCTGGAAGCTGCTGCCTGCGTCGAGCGCGAGGGAGTAGGCGCCCGACGACAGCTCCCGCAGGATGTTGGAAGCCCCGGTCACGAGCCGGCGCAGAGCGCGGTTCAAGAGCCACTTCTCGAAGTGTCGCGCGTCGAGGTGCTGTCCGAGAGCCCGAGCCAGACGGGCCTGGGTCCGAGCCACTTCACGCTCTCGTTTCACCCGCGCGGACTCCTCTAGTGCGCGTCCCAGTCGCTCACAGTCGGCGCGGGCACGTGTGAGCGCGATCACCACACTGTCCCGTGGCGTATCGCCAGACGCCTCGACTCCGTGCGCCGCGCAGGCGGCCCACAGATCGGACACGAGCTGCTGGAAGCGGCGCTCGGCCACGTCGGCCTCGCGCTGCGCGTGCTCAGCCTCGAGCCGGTGCGCGGGGGCACAAGAACCTGCCCAGTCCGCCAGCTCGCTCCAGGCCCGCTCGAGTTCCCGTCGATCGCTGGTGGGCGGACGGAGCGCTGCCACACGGTCCCGGGCGATGTCGAAGCCGCGCCAAGCCTCCTCCCGCTCCCCGTCGAGCATGGCGAGCCTGCCCAAGGCCTCGTCACGGCTGCGGCGGGCAGCCCGCTCTTCGCTCCGAGCCTCCATGAGGTGAGCCTGAGCGCCCTGAATGGCGGTGAGCAGTCGAACTGCGGTGTCACGGTCAGGTTCACCACGGAGCGAGGCTTTCACCTGCTCGAGTTCCGCCGCCACCGCCTCGTGCCGGGTTTCAGCCCGGGTGCGTTCGTCCTGCGCGAGTTCACGGCGTCCCGCCGCATCGCGGACTGCCGCCCGGGCCGCATCGAGCTCCTGCTGCGCGGCGACGAGATCCGCCGGAGTGGGCGGTACGGACAGCTCTGCGACTTGCTGCCGGCACACCGGGCAGGCCTCACCTTGCCGGAGGTGCTTGGCGAGGTCGTGAGCGGCGTGGGAAAGGCGGGTCTGCTCCAGCCGCGCCGAGGCTTCGGCCATCCAGAGCTCGGTGGAATCAGAAGCGGCGCGGGCCTGCGACTCGGCTTCACGGGCCAGATCGCGCGCCAGGCGCGCCTGGTCGCCTTCTCGGGCAAGATGGGCTTGCCGCTCGTGACGGTCGAGCCGGCTGCGCGCCTCGGCTTCCGAGGGCAACCCCTCGAGGGTCCCTTCGGCCGACTCCCTCTCCGCCGCCGCCTCAGACAGCCTGCGCTCGGCGGCGTCGGCGTCGTCGGACGCCGAGCGTAGTCGGGCGGCCAGCTCGGGGACCTCGGCGGGGACGACGAGGGCAGCGAGGGCCCGGGCCCTCTCCGCCGCCTGCACTGCTCGCTCACGCGCCTCGCGGGCCGACTCGACGAGGACGTCGAGCTCCGGCTGGGAGGCCTCGATGCGTGCCAGCAGCCCCTCGAGTTCGCGGGTACGCGCCTCGGAGGCCTCGAATGCGTCGAGGGTGGCCTCCGCCAGGTCGTGCTCGAGCCGCTCGGTCAGCAGCGCTACGCGCGTCTCGGCGGTTGCGGCGCGGCGGTTGGCTCCCTGCGCAACCCGGCGATAGATGTCGAGATCGAGCAGTTTGACGAGCAGGTCCTGCCGTTCCTTCGGGCGCGCGTGGAGGAACTCGGCGAAGTCGCCCTGTGGCAGCACGACGCACTTCGTGAAATGCTCGAAGGGCAGGCCGATGAGCCGCTCCACCGCCGCGGACAACTCGTCGGCATTGCCCGCGAGCGAGGCGCCATCACTTCGCTCGAGTCGGGCCTCCTTTGTCGTCGCTCCTCCATTCATCGTGCGCCGGACAACCCTGACGGCGCTGTAGGAGCTGTCGCCGACGGCAAAGTCGAGTCGAACTCGAGCCTGGGTCGTGCCCTGACTGATCACGGGCGCAACCAGGCGCCGGTCGTCGTAGCGGGGTACCGAGCCGTAGAGCGCGAAGACGATCGCGTCGATGACACTGGACTTGCCCGCGCCCGTCGGGCCCGTGAGGGCGAACAGTTCGACACCGTCGAAATCGACCTCCACCCGCTCACGAAAGGAGGCGAACCCGTCGAGCTCAAGCCGGATCGGGCGCATAGGCCTCCTCGAGCAGTTCTACGAACAGCGCCCCGACGGCGGCGTCCTCGACGTCGTTGTCGCGCAGGTACTCCTCGAACAGCTCCTGTGGTGAGCGTCGCATGCTCGCCAGCGACCACTCAGAGTCCTCGTCGCGTTCAGGGGTGGCCACGGCGACGGCGACATCGACCGCGTTCGGCAGCACCGCTCGCACGTCATCGGCGAGACCTGCCCGCGGGGACCCTTGAAGCACGACTCGCAGAAAGTCATCGTCCAGGTCGCGGTGAGCGGTCACCTCGGCCAGCGTGCCCTTCAGGGTCCTCAGGCGGCGCCCCGATCGGAGGGGAACGGGTCGGACCCGCGCCGGCATCCCGGGTTCGGCATCCACGATGAGCACACAGTTGTCGCCCGGGGCCTCCCCGAAGTCGAGTTGGAGTGGCGAACCGCAGTACCAGATCGGACAGGCCCCGGGGACGAGTTGCGGTCGGTGGAGATGACCCAGGGCGACGTAGTGGGCGTTCGGGGGGAACACCTGAGGCGGGACGACGTAGTCGAACACCGTATGGGCGGGACGCTCGCCACCCCCCAGTGCGGCGCCCGTCACCGGGAGGTGGGCGACGACGAAGTTCACCGATTCGACCGTGAACCCCGTGGTGAGCGCCGCAACGATCTGACGCATCCGTTCCGCGTAGCGGCCGGCGTGGGCGTCGGCGTCGAGCCGCATGAGGTCGTCAGCCTTGACGATCGACCGCTGGGACAGGAATGGCAGCAGCGCGACCCGGACAACCTCGCCTCGGCGGGTGCGCAGCGGAAGGACCCCGCCTTCCGTGGGGCGGGCGAGGTGGGCGCCGGCATGAATCGTGGTCAGGTTGAGCAGCGGCTTGACTGCCGCGAGCCTCTGGGGACTGTCGTGATTCCCGGCGATCACGACGACGTGTGCTCCGGTCGCGGCAAGGTCGAGCAGGGCCCGGTAGACGATGTGCTCCGATTCGGGTGTCGGGGCGGACGAGTCGAACAGGTCACCGGCGACCAGCACGAGGTCCACCTCCTCGCTGCCGGCGAGCTGCGCGATCTCGGACAGCACGGTTCGATGCTCCTCGGCGCGACTGCGGCCCCGAATGGTCTTGCCGACATGCCAGTCGGAGGTGTGCAGCGCCCTCACCTGGGCCCCTCCTGCCCGCACGCTCGTGCAGGAGCCTCCGTTCCCGGTCTGCCACGTCCGGGGTGTCCGCGTCGTGCCGGTCGCGGCTGAGACATCAGAACGGCAGCTCGGCGTCCGCCTCCGTCAACTGGGCGAACGGATCGAGGGGCTCGGCGCTGGCTGCCGGCGGGACTCCGGCCTCGCCCGCCCGCGTCGCCCAGGCCGGGAAGGGGAACTCGAGCACCAGGGGAACCGGTAGTTCGGGCTGCGAGAGGATCATGGTCCCCGGCTTGAGGATCGTGGCCCGCTGCCGGTGGGCAGCAGGCAGGAAGCCGTACTCCTCTCGGGAGGCTTCAGCACTGTCCAGCCTGCCGACGATCCGGACCGCCGAGTTCGCCACGACACGCCGCTCGACCTCGCTGGCCGTCTGTTGCGCACCGATGAGGATGATGCCGAGCGAACGTCCGCGTTCGGCGATATCGAGCAGGAGCTCCTTGATGGGGCTCGACCCTTCGCGTGGCGCGTACTTGTTCAGCTCGTCGAGGACCACGAACAGCAGCGGCCGGGACTGACCCGACCGCTCCTTCTCCTCGAAAGCCTTGCGGAGCACGACCCCGACGACGAACCGCTTGGCCCGGTCGCTCAGATTGTGGATGTCGACCACGGTCACCTGGGCCTGGCGGTCGACGCGGTGGAACGTCGGGTTGGGCACGTCGCCGCGGACGAGGTGCTCGACGTGTTTGCGGGCGGCATACAGGCGGCGAATGAAGGCGTTGACCGTTCCTTGGCCGATGGCACGACCCGCCCAACGGTCGCGTACCGCTGGGTCGTCGTCCTCCACTCGCGCGCGGACCACCTCGATGAGCTGCCCGAACGTGCGCACCGTTTCTCCGTCGAGGCGCACTGCGCCGGCGGGAATCGGTACCGCTTCACGCAGCCGGGCGGCGACGTTGTGGACGATGAGGGTGTACTGCTGGCGGTCGTCTTCGACGTCGGTGAACAGAAACGGCAGCAGCTCATCGGCGCAGAACTCCTGGATGGTCCAGAAGAATGAGGTCACTCCTTCCGTTCGGCTGCCGGTGTCGGGGGCGACGTTCGGAGCGCCCCGGCGGGGCGGGGCCCAGAATGCGACGCTGCTAAAGGGAGCGTCATCCAGCCCGAGCTGGAGGTAACGGTCGGCATGTTCGGCCGGCAGGTACAGGTTGGGACGGTCCAGGAAGAGCAGGTCCTCACCTTTGACGTTGAACACGATCGCCTTCGTGTTCAACCCGTCGACGCCCAGCGCCCCGCTTCGGAAGAGGCTCTGCAGGAGGAAGGTCGCATACGTGGTCTTCGTCGCGACACCCGACACCCCGCTTATGTTCACGTGGGCGCCGCGGGTTCCGTCGAGGAATTCGAGGTTCACGAACATCGGCTCGCGGTCGCGGGAGAGTCCTACTGGCAACCGCTTGCACATACCGTCGAAGAACAGCGCCTCGTCGCGCTCCCTGCCGTGCGCGCGCCGCACCGCCTGACCGGGTAGAGGTGGGACGAAGATCTCGGGCTCGAAGCGGGTGGCGAGCACCTGCGCCGCCTCACTCACCGCTGCCGGCAGGACTCCCTCCTCGATCAAAAACACGTCGGTGTCGAACCGAGCGCCCTCGTGACGTGCGCGTACCTGGGTCACCACGCCGTAGATGCGTACGGGATCGCGCCCCGGCGGGCGCCGCTCGAGCGCCACAACATCGTCGAGTTGCAGAAAGTGGCCCTCGGCGACCGCCACCCAGAACTGCAGTGGGGTCGAGTCTTCGGTCCCGATCACACGACCGACGACACGCTCGTCCGAGGCGCGTCCCCTGGCCTCCTCACTGCTCACTCGGACCACCTCCGTCGCTGTCCTGGCTGGTCCGCCACCGTCGCGTCTTGAACAAGCCAAGACGCTCCTTCCGTCGATCGCCGGCACGGTCCCTCATCTTGGACCGAGCCGCACTGTCGGCACGAAGTGCAGACTAAGGGAGGGGTGCGACTCGGACGGATATTCGACGCGCTACGGCGGCGAGGGTCTGTTCGTCCGGCACGCACGCTCACCGTTTCGGCAGGCTGTGAGCCGATTCCGCTGCGACGACACCTCCAGGCAGACCTGCTAGCGTGACGGCACCCCAGAAAGGGTTGGTACGCACAGGTCTCGGGTTCAGGCCGGGGACCTCCCCAGAAGGACGCACTACATGCCAGAGGGAACTGTCAAGTGGTTCAACTCGGAGAAGGGGTTTGGATTCATCCAACCCGACGCGGGTGGCGAAGACCTCTTCGTGCACTTCTCCGCAATCCAGATGCCGGGCTACAAGACGCTCGAAGAAGGCCAGAAAGTCACCTTCGAGATCGTCCAGGGACAAAAGGGTCCGCAAGCGAGCATGGTCGTTCCGATCTAGACCCCGACCGACCGGCAGCGACCAGCCTCCCAAGTGGCTCAGGCAGCGCAGCCGTAGCGGCCAGCTCCTAGCTTCACCGCTGGGAGAACCTCGACGCCTCCGGCTCCGGCCGGGGGCGTTCCGCTTTTTTGACAGGCGCATCGGCGCGCTACCCCGTCACGAGCCATGCTTGCGTCCCGTCGAGGCGGGATGCGCACAGCTGCGCCCGTGACCCCATAATCACGGGGAGCACCTCAGGGTTGCTCGAGCGGGAACAACACCACCCAGGCGGCCGGGACGCCGGCGACTTCAGGGAAGAAAGGAAGCGACGATGAGCCTGGCGATAAACGTCGAGCGGGTCGTTGCTGTCCTTCTCACCGACGGCTGGCATGACGTCGCTCCCCGCGGCTCCAACGACCCGCGTTCGTCGTTCATCATCGATGCGTACGAATACGTGACATCCCAACCCGGCCTGGACGAGCGGTCCGTATGGACGAACGACGATCCGGGCTTCGCATTCGCGGAGGGCGACGGCAGTCACTGGGTCGTCGGTCCCCTCACGGCGATCAGGGCGGTCCGGTACCGCGGTTACGAGGCGTGAAGCAACCGTGGCAGGATCGCCGCGGGATTTCGTGGCTGCCTTGCCCTGACGGGCATAGCCCGGTGGAGCATGAGGCTCCCGATCTCCGCACGTCGTCGGCCGACCTTCGCTGCTGCGCGACGTTGAGCGCCCGGGTGGTCCGGGTGGCCTGTCCGGGCCGTGGCGCGGCAATGCGAGGCGCCAAGTGGGTTTGATTCACGTTGGCGGCGATGCCGCTGGGGAGCCCCCAGACGGGACCTGATCTCCTCGAGCAACGTCTACCCGAGGCGCCGCAACCGCGCTGATAACCGACACGCCTCCGGAGCGCAGAAGGGGTACAGACGTCCCCTTGCGTCCGGTAGTACTCGTCTGCCAGCATCCTCCGCAGATAAAGAAGATAAGTCTTACTAGTATTGTCGAGTATTGGACGGCGGGAGGCTCGCGTGGAGACCCTGGTTGTCTTCACCTTTGTGGGCTTGGTGGCACAGTTCATCGACGGATCCTTGGGTATGGCATATGGGGCCACGTCGGCCACCCTGCTACTGGGAGCCGGAATCACTCCCCCCGTCGTTTCCGCTTCCGTGCACCTCGCCGAGATCGGTACGACCCTTGCCTCCGGTGCCTCGCACTGGCGGTTCGGCAACATCGACTGGCGTACGGTGCGAAGAATTGGAGTGCCAGGTGCGTTCGGCGCCTTCACGGGTGCTGTTCTGCTCAGTTCCGTGTCGACTGAGGCGGCCAAGCCGTGGATGGCCGGGCTGCTCTTCGGACTTGGCCTCTACGTCCTGACTCGCTTCGCCTTCGGCTCGGATCCCCGGCCTCGCGGCCGTCCTTATGTTCGGGGCCGCTTCCTGGCGCCGCTTGGCCTCGTGGCGGGGTTCATCGACGCCACAGGCGGTGGGGGATGGGGGCCCGTGGCAACACCCACGCTGCTGGTCACGGGGAAGATGGAGCCGCGGAAGGTCATCGGTTCCATCGACACGAGCGAATTTCTCGTGGCCACGGCCGCGAGCCTCGGGTTTCTCGCGGGGCTCAGGGGCGGGGGCGTGGAGCCGACGATCGTGGGCGCCCTGCTCGTCGGGGGTCTGCTGGCTGCTCCTCTGGCAGCATGGTTCGTGCGGCTGGTCGCACCCCGTGTTCTCGGTGCCAGTGTCGGTGGGCTCATCCTCGTCACGAACGCCCGGACCTTGTTCGGCGTCTTCCAGATCGAAGGGGCCACCCGCCTGTGGGCCTATGTTGCCTTGTGCTCGGCCTGGGCGGTTGCCCTTGCGGTCGCCATCATCGTGCAACGCCGCAACGGCCAGGCCATTCTGACCTCCGACGAGGACAACCTGGAGCTTGCCGTCGAGCCGGCCTAGGCCATCCCCGCTAGCCACACCCTCTACGCAGCAGCAAGCTGTGCCGAGGAAGCCCGGGAGGGGCACCCTGCCGGTGCCAGGGATTCGACAAACCCGACCTCCTGGGTCAGACTTCTTGCACATCAGCTGGCCCAGTCAGGCGCACCATGTGGATCACGCGACAGACCGACTACGCGACACGGGCCGTCCTCGCACTGGCTCTTGCCGGCCCGCACGAACACCTCGCCCTTCACGACATCGCGGCGCGGACGAGCACGCCTGCCCCCTTCCTGGAACAGATCATGCTGCAACTGCGTAACGAGGGCATCGTGCGCTCACGCAAAGGACGGCACGGCGGTTACCGCCTCAATCATGCGGCAGAGTCGATTACTCTCGAGCGCGTTGTGCGCGTGTTCCAGGGTCAGTTGGCGCCCATCGAATGCGCCACCCGCAGCGAGCCCGAATGGTGCCCGATGGAGGTGGGGTGTGCGCTGCAGCAGACCTGGACCGAGGTGCGGGACGCGACGATCGCCATCCTCGAGCGGACGACCTTCGCCGACTTGGCCGCGCGGGCAGGGGGACGGTGGGTGGATCGCGACCCGCTTCCATTGGTCCAATGACGAACGAGGACGCGTAAGCCACGCCAGCCCGCGTGAGATTCAACGCGCCGTGTCTGGCGGATCGTCGTCCGTCGAGGCGATGACGGGTGGGACGCCGGAGTGAGCACGGCGCCTTCCCGTGGGCCATCGAATGGGCGATGGACAGCCCCTGCTCTTCCTGCTCCAGTCGCCGGGTGACTGAATAGGCGGGCGAGAAGAGCATCCTCCGGAGAAGAGGAAGACCTGATGGGCGACGCGGATGTGCTCATCGAGGGGCACGGGGCCTCCTCAGGCTTCGCGTACGGAACGGTGAGAATCCTGCAATCGCCACAGGATGGCGACCGCTTCGAGCAGGGCGACGTTCTCGTCACGGCCATGATCGCCCCCGACTGGTTCCCGATCATGAGACGAGCGGCGGCTTTCGTCACCGACAGTGGGGGGGTCACGAGTCACGCTGCGATTGTCGCCCGTGAGATGGGGGTGCCCTGCGTCGTTGGGAGCGGCAACGCCACCTCGGTTCTGCGCGACGGGCAGCGGGTCACGGTCCACGGCAAGGCCGGGCTCGTCTACGAGGGCGACATGACCGGCGTGCTCGAAGAGCGAAGCGGACAAGGGGCCGAGGCGCGCGAACGAGGCGAGAGCTTCCAGGACGCCTCGCTGACGACGGACCTCTACGTGAACCTGGCGATCGCCCGCCGGGCCGAGGAGGTGGCCGCGTTGCCCGTGGACGGCGTGGGGTTGCTGCGTGCGGAGTTTCTCATCATCGACGCCCTCGACGGGCGGCATCCCAAGCAGATCCTCGCCAGCGGAGGCCGCGAGGAGGCCATCGAGCGGCTGCGAGAGAACGTGCTGAAGATCACCCGGCCCTTCCATCCACGCCCGGTCGTCTACCGCATGATGGACTTCAAGACGAATGAGTTCCGCAAGCTGAAGGGCGGAGAGGAGCATGAGCCCGAGGAACAGAACCCCATGCTCGGCTACCGCGGCTGCTACCGCTACATCAATGACCCCGAGGTCTCCCGCTTCGAGCTGGAGACCCTCGCGCAGATCCGCGAGGAGACGGACAACCTTCAACTCATGATTTCGTTCGTTCGCACTCCATGGGAGGTCGAGCGCTGCCTCGAACTGATCGAGAAGAGCTCGCTGGGCGATGACCATGATCTGAAGACCTGGGTGATGGCCGAAGTTCCCTCGGTCGTCCATCACATCCCCGAGTACGCCTCGCTCGGGATCGAGGGTGTTTCCATTGGAACGAACGACCTGACCCAGCTCATGCTGGGAGTCGACCGCGACAACGAGCATCTCGCAGAGTTGTTCGACGAGATGGACGGGGCGGTGCTGTGGGCGATCGAGCGCATAGTCGGGGCCTGCCGGGAGGCGGGCATCACCTCCTCACTCTGTGGCCAGGCACCCTCCAACCGTCCCGAGTTCGTGGAGCATCTCGTCCGCTTCGGGATCGACTCCATCTCCGTGAATATCGACTCGGTTGAGGCTGCGCGGCAGGCCGTCGCCGAGGCCGAGCGGAAGGTCTCGGGCGAGCAGACCGGGACGTGACTGCGACACAAGGACGTTCGACGACCAGTTGGTAGCCCCAGATTGCCGCCAGCGTTGCTCCCCTCTGGCAGACGAATGAATGAGAATGAGCGGGCCATGTCGATAGATGTAAGAAGTTTGGCCGTGCTCGTAAGCCTCATCGTCCTGCTCATAGCCGTATGGGTAGTGCGCTTCGGCATTGGTCATTACACGGACGACTATTGCTACCAGGCGTTCGAGCTTTATGGTCAGGCAGGCGGATCGGTTTCCGGGCCTCGATTCACAAACCCTATAACTCTCAGTTGCTACTTCGAAGGATTCGGGGGGAAATCTACTACGGATCTCCGACCCATGGCTTTCGCTTCTATTGTGCTTGGGGTTCCCTTGCGGGCCCAGGAGCTCCACCAGGGCCGACGGGATGGTGACGGTACGCACCCCCGACCTCGTCTTCGGCGGCCCCCACTCGAGGTGGCCGTTGACCTCGAGCAGTTGCTCGGTGACCGCGATCGTGCGGCGCAGTAGGTCGACCCGCTCGAGGCGCAGGCCGGCGAGCTCACCCCACCTGAGTCCCACGTACGCGGCGGTGTAGACGAGCGGTCGGTAGTGCTCGGGGTGACCCTGGACGAGCTCGTGGATCTCGTGGGGCTCGAGGAAGCGCATCGGCCGCGAGGTGGCCGAGGGCAGCTTGATGCCGGCTGCCAGGTTGCGCCCGAGCCTCCCCTCCACCACGGCGGCCTCGAGGATCCCGCTCAGGACGATCACATGCCGACGGACGGACGCGGGGGACTGCCCGGCGGTCAGGCCGTCAGCGACGAGGGCCTTCACGTCGGTCGGGGTGATGCTCGCCAGTGCCCGCCGCTCGAGGCGCGGGAGTAGGTGGTTTCGGACGACTCCCAGGTTGCGGAGCCGGCGACATTCCTCCGAACGATTGCTGCCCGAGACCGGCCTCCGCGGGCGCGGGAACCGGAGTCGAGTGGAGCGGCGCGGTCGCCGCCTACAGGTTCTGAAACAGGCCCTATGGGCGCGGGAAGCGCCGGGACACCTTATGTCCCTTCTCAGCGGGATTCCCGGGATCATGGCCGAGGTAGGACGCGATCTCGCTCGAGGGCTTTGGCGAGGGATTCAGGAGCTCGGCGGGTGGTTGAGGGATCAGATCCTCGGGTGCGCTAGGAGAAACATTCCCGGGCCGATCCTCGACCTTCTCGGCATCCGGTCGCCCTCGAAACTGATGGGTCGAGTACGGGAAGGCAATCCCCGAGGGCCTCGCGATCGGCATGAAGGCAAAGCTCGCCGAGGTTGAGCGTGCCGCTCGAGCGCTGGCCGGTGCCGCCGGGCAGGATCCTCGCACCCAGGTTCGTGCCGGCCTCGGGTTGGCTCGCTCAGCGCTGGGCCTCGCTAGTGGCGCGGTGGGCGGGGCGCTACACGTCCACGTGCACGCCGGCAACATTGTGGGCTCCGAGTCTGACTTGATCGCGACGATCGAGCGCGGTCTTCGGGAAGCCCAGCGTCGCAACGGCCGCTCAACAATCGCGGTTCGATGATCCTCCACTGCGACAGCGACGAGCTCCGCTCCTGGGCTCGTGAGGCGTCTCGGGCCCTTGTGACTGCGGTAGTGACGCAGGACGAGGCGCTCACTGAGCAGGCGATGGCGCAGATCCTCACCGAACTGACCGAGGACGATGCCCTCGAGCGCGCAGCGCTTCTTACCCGAGCCCTCGCAGAACTCGCCGCCGGGGCCCTGAGCGAACTGGCGGCCTTCGATGAGCAGGAGCCGCTCGAGTTCTGGCAGCGTCTGGCTGCCCGGCTCGCGGGCCGCGAGGGGGCCTAGACGGCTTCGCGGCGACTCGAGTCGCGGATCGAGTCGTGGATCCGGTTCAGGGCCTCCTCCATCATTCGCATGGCCGCCCCGAACGCCCCGACGAGATCCTTGTTGGGGGGCTCCACCTCGGCGACGGCGACGATCCCGGCATCCTCCGTATGCATTGCCACTAGCTTCCGACGACCGGCGATGATGTCCGCGAAAGTGGAGTCGAAGTCGGAGGCACCGAGTAGCTGCTCAACATCATCGTCTTCTACGCGCACATACCCCCACACGCTCAAGTCGTCGTTGATGCCCGTCTCACACCAGAACAGATACTGCTGCCCGTCCTGGGCAATGAGGCCGATTGTGGGCATGTCCCAGTAGTCCAGTACCTCCTTCAGGCTGGACTCCGGGGTGGGCTCCCATGGGAGGGCCCCGTACTCGAGGTGGATCATCGGGTCACCCATCAGTGAACCTCGGGGGGCTCAAAACAGTTGTGGAACAGGTTAGCGACATCATCGGTCCATTCCCCGAGGAACTCAACGGTCACGTGCTCAGGGTTACGGTGAGTGGGATTGAGGCGCACGCGGAAGCCGGCATCCTCGAGCCGTCCTACGGTTGTGTGCCGTACCGCTTCTCCCTTCCTGATGCCCCGCTTCACGGGACGGACCGTCCGGGCCATCTCCGTAGGTGTGAGCCTCCCGCGCGTCAGCGACATCCCCGACTCGCGCCCACGGCGGGGGTAACAACGGAACCCGCCTCGCGACCCTTCGGGCGAGGTGTTGACGTCCCCGTAGTGGGAAAGCGTCTCGTGCCGTGGGAGGGGCTCGTCCTGGGCGGCGGAAGGCCCCCCGGTCATCGACACGCCCCTACTCCTCCTGCCCCGCCCGCTGAGCTCGCGACCTAGTCAGATCGCGTTGTACACCAACTCCTCGGCCAGGCTGAGGATGAAGCCGACGACGAACATCGAGGTGATGAACAACGCCCCGGGCAGGCCGACGAGCCCCGTCGTGAGCCCGGCGATCGACTGACCGTCCTTGGGTTGACGGAGCAGGCCCGGCACGCTCAGCGCCACGGCGGGGACGGCGAGGCCGAGGCCGATGAGCGGGATCCAGAAGAAGACGATGCTCAAGATCCCGAGCACCATGCTCGCGGTGCCGTAGTTCGCCTCGGGCATCGGAGGTGTCTCGGCCGCACGCTGTGCAAGCTGTGCGTCCAACTCGAGGCGAGCGCGCAGGGCATTCTCGAGGGGGTCGCGCTTCGCGGCTTCGTGCCGATCCTTCAGGTCTTGGAAGTCAGGGTGAAGTGCCACGTTCAGTTCCTTGTCGGGTTGTTATGGGAGGTCGCGAATCAGGCAGCCGAGCCGACAGGTGCCGTGCGTTGCGCCTTGTGAGGTGAAGATGACGAGGCCCACGGCCACGACGAAGATCGCGGCGGCCGTCGTCGGCTTACCCCTGATGAGGGCGATCGCGGCCGGGATGACGCCTAACACGATGACGAGGATGAGCCCCGAGTAATCGGACGCCAGTGTGATCTCCTTGTGACTGGTGAGGTTGTCGGCCGGTTCGGGCCCTGACTGAAGCCGTCACCGCCACCATGCGCGACGATGGGTCAGTACAACGGGCGGCGCTGAGCCTCGAGTTCACGACGGTACTCATCCATCTTGCGACGGAACTCAGCCTGCGACTCAGCTTGTTGCCGGTCCCGTTTCTCGCGCCGCAGGTCTTCCCGCAACTGCGCAACCTCGTCCTCGAGGTCGGACTCAGGCTCGGGGTGATGGTGGTACGGCGTGGACGGCGGCTGATCGGACAAGAAGCGCTCCACTCGTTCCCGCTGGTCGGCATACCACCGCTCCACCGCGCCGGGACACGGGTGCTCCCAAGGCGGGGTGGTATCGGCCACGTTGCAGGCGGGGGCCGGGGGTGGTGGTGGCGGTGGTGGCGGGGCGACGGCGGGCTCGGCCTCACCACACCCGACCGCGAGGACGCCGATCAAGGCCGCCCCGAGGACGAGCGTCTTCACGTTCTGATCTCCTTCGGGTTGTTGTAGTTGTCGGCGGCTCAGGCCCTGACTGAAGCCGTCACCGCCACCACAACCGGCGCACGACCTTGCGGCCGATCACCTTGTTGACGAGGCGCTTCGCGATCCTCGAGGGCTTGCCCGAGGCGATCGCTGAAACGTCGCCCAGGATCGCGCTGGCTCGGTAGGAGGCCCGGCGGGCCTGACGGAGGGTGCGGAGGAGGCTCACGACGCCTCCTCAACACACTCCTTCGCGCGCGCCACGAACGGGTCGCTAACCGGCCAGTTCTCCTCATCAGCGTGCGTGATGGTGGAGAACGACTGCGCGAGGTGGTCGACCGCATTGTAGGAGCCGGGGTTGGTCAGGTTCGACGTCGCCCATACAGCGGTGTCGCCTGGGCCTTCGATCCCTGGACCCTCGAGCTCCGCAGCGACGAACCATACGTCTGCCGGACTGCCGTCGCGATTTACCCGGGTGATCGCCTTCACCGCTTGCAAGTTGGTGGGACGGGCGCCGTAGATCATCCGCGACGAGATGACATCCGAGGCCGGCGCGCACGGTTGGGCCGCAACCATCTTGCGATGAGCTTGGTCGCGAGCCAAGCGGTTCTGTTCCGCAGTCGTAGGGGTGGAGGCGGGCGCGCCCGGAGCGGAGGCACTCGAGCCGCCGCACCCGACCGCGAGGACGCCGATCAGGGCGGCACCAATGGCGAGCTTCTTCACGTTCTGATCTCCTCGGGGTTGTCTGAGTTGTCGGCGGGCCCGGGCGCAGGCTGAAGTCGTCATCGCCACCCCATCCGGCGCACGACCTTGCGGCCGAGGAAGATCGTTCGCGGCTCGCTTGAGCACCCTCGAGGGCTTGCCCGCTGCGACCGCCTCGAGCCACCCGAGGAGGCTCCCGGCTCGGTAGGCGCCTCGACGAGCTCGACGGAGTACCGTTCGTGCGGTCCCGTCTCGGTCCCGTCCGAGGACGTAAACCGACCTAAACCACTGTCAGATAGCAACAGGCTTGGGACTCGCGGAAATGGCCGCTGACCTGCGATAACGCCGGATTCGTGGTGGTCAGGGGCAGAATCGAACTGCCGACACCCGCATTTTCAGTTCTGTTCCGGCCGTATGATCCGGTCCAGGTCCGTGCGCATCGTGACCTGATCAGGCGTTTTATGGCCGGGGCGTCCAATGCCGTGCAGGGAAGTCGCCCGGGGTTGCTGTCACCGTTGCTGTCACGGAACTGGTAGCCCGCAAAGAGGCCAGCCGCGTACGAGGTGGACGACGTAGGTGTCGCGGGTCTCGGGAAATGTCGGAGGGGGCCCGTGGCCAGCCGCTTTGGCGGGATGGGCCCCCCGCGCGGCCGCTGCGGGGCAGTTTCAAGACGGCCGAGGTGGTAATTGTTTCCGCTTGCGAATCTCTGGTATCCGGCGCGAGCTGCAGAAACACCCTCCAGTCATCGCATACTCCTTGTTTTGGAGTTCGTGCGGCCCCCGGTGCCGCCCCAGCATTCCCCTTTGAGAGGCCTACCGCGGGGCGAAGGGGGGACGATCGGGGGTCAGCTCCGTGCGAGGGTTGTGCCTGACCTCGGCGTCTTCGACTGTTGCCGCGACCTGGTTCCTCCTCGTGGCGTGCTGCCGCGTTTCGGTCTGTGGCGGTCGTGTCGGGAGGGATGGACCTGGTTTTGACCTGAGGTTACGCGAGCACGCGACCGGCAACGACGATGTAACCGAGATAGGGGACGCTGCGTGCCATGCGCGGCATGAGCCATGCCAGCTTGCGTAGATAAGTGATGCGCGTTAACGCCTGAGCGCCGAAGGCCAGGGTGCCGGCCATCCCTTCGTCGGCGAGGAAGCCACGTGGGGTCATCATCTCGAACGGACCCGTTGACGTGCGCAGGTCCGTCAGCCCCGCAGCTTTGTAGATGGACACCCAGTCCTCGACACTGTCGAACTGCAATCCCGGACAGACCTCGCCGAGGAAGATCTGACGCGCCTCTGGGGTCGGCGGGCGGAGCCAGAAGAACTCAGTCGCTAGTACCCTTCCCTCGGGTCGGCACACACGTACCAGTTCGCGCGCCGCCCGGGCTCGATCAACGAACATCGTTACCGCCTCGGCAACCACGCAGTCGAAGCTCGCGTCTTCATACGGCAAGTCGAGGATGTCGGCTTGCTCGACGCGGACGCCACCGACCCCGGCGCGGCGGACGTGATGCTGGGCTCGCTCCACCATCATTGGTGCCACGTCGGCCGCGGTCACCTTGACCCTGAACTGGAGGGCCATTCGAATGGCCGTTGTCCCTACGCCACAGCCGACGTCCAAGACCTCCTCGTCCGGCTGCAGTTGCGCCCACTGAAGCAACTGATCGGTCGCCCGCCGTCCCCCCGGATGAATGATGCGCTTGCCGAGCACTGCCATCAGGGCGTAGGGATCGAGGTTGCGGATCTCGTCGACAGTCAGTGCTTTCATGAACGGATCGTGGCCCACGCCTGGCCGAGCGTCAATCCTCTGCAAAGTGGGCGCCTCTGGGGAACGAGCGAACGAGCGCCGACACCTGCATCTTCAGTCTCATGA
>JBHELG010000022.1:0-7887 GCA_046263195.1 Nitriliruptorales bacterium
AAACTACAGAGGCTTGGCGCCGTGCCGACCTGGGAAAACGCAGGCCGCCGAGGACGGAAATCGACATACTTATCTGCTCGCCGGCGTGTCCTCTGCCGGCGAAAGTAACCCCGTCATCCCGACCGGCGACTCTTGGTGATGATCGTGGGGCCGAGTTCGCGAAGGACTTTGGCCGTCAAGGCCGCACAGTGGGCGTAGCTGGGGCACTCATGAGCATCGAAGGGAGCCAGTCCTGCGAAACCCTGACCACACCCAGCGCACCAGAAGCGCAGCCCTCCGTGTGGGATGGAGTGACGTCCTGCGGGCGTCCCACTGACCATCACCTCGTCTCCACACGCTCGGCAGTAGGCTTCGCCCGACGCCAGTGTCAGGCGCAGTGCTTCTTCGTCTTGGTCCACGTGCGGCCTCTTGTGGGGGTCGCGTAGAGTAGCCATTCCCAGTGGTCGGCCGCTGTCCTGTTGCTTCAAGACTGACTGTGCAGCAGGGCCCGACAGTCTCAAGCACCGCCACTACTTCTTCGACGCGCGCCTCGTAGCGTCTCGCCCGGCTACAGGACCACGGCTCTCATATTGGGGTTCTGGGCCTGCTCGCGAACATCGCCTTCTGGCGTGGCGCCGATCTCGCGGCCCGAACCACGACACCCCAGACGACCGCGCAGCCCCCGTGATGGTTATGAGGAAGGGAACGTCACTGGCGTCCACGCGCTCTTCGGGCCCAAGGAGAATGAACAAGACACCCAATCCCAGGACCGCGGCAAACGACGAGGAGCCCGATGCGAACAAGAGGCAGTCGTGTTCTGCCCGCTTTAGGGCCGGGTCGGGCGCCCATCACAGGACCCTTTCTCGACTTCTTCGCTGCTGATCCGGGTTGAAGACAGGCGGGAGCGCCCACGAGGCCGACCAAGCGTAGCTCGCCGGTTCGCGGCCGCTCCCAACCGTCACTCAACGGAGGAGCCGAACCGGTTTGCCTCAGGAGTAGAACTCATCGTCCCGGTAGATGTCCGGCGAGTAACGCCAGAACTCAGTGACCTTGCGGTCCCTGATCCGCCAGACATGAACGGTGTCCATCTCGTATGTCTCGTTGTTGCGTCGAGACCTCTCGTGCAGGAACGCGACGCTCCGATCGTCCCCCGCCACCACGTCCTGCAACTCGAGTCTGAAGGTTCCTTCCGTCATCTCCACCAGGTCACGGAAGAACTCGGTCACACCGAACTTGCCCTTCCAATCTCCGGCCAAGGGGCTCTTGCGGCCGAAGATGTGCCAGACATGACCGCAAGAACCAGCGGCTCACCGTCTTCGGCGGCCTCTCGCTCCGCATCCGTCTCGACGTCGGAGATGAGAATTTCGCCTTTGGGAAGGGAGAAGGTGACATCCAGGCGGGTGACGTCCTGCGTTATCTGAATCCCACTCAGATAGGCGAGTCCGACCTTCTCCCCCTCGGCGTCGGTCACTTCTTCGACACAGGTGAACTGATCGCCTGGACCGAACCCCTTCTCGCCAAGGTCGACCAGAGTGCAGGCCTCGGGATCGTGACGCGAGTAGAGGACAAAGGTGTCCGGGTCCCCGTCAGATGCTGCGCTTGCGCCGAGAACGGTTCCCCCGAGAACGAGAACGACAACGGCTGCAGCGATTGCTGAACGTTTCGGCATGGTTTCGGCCTCCTTGGAGGAACGTGATGTATACGCTCGAAGAGAAGGTTGGTGCGTCGCGTAGCCCCCCGCCGCATCCGGCGGGGGGCTACCGCCGGAAAATCAGCCTGCGCTGCGGCCCTGGATATCCATCTCCACTCGAGCCGTCGTCACCGGCTCGATCACGCAATCTCCCTTGGTGGGAACGAACACGAAGTCTCCCATCCAACTGGTCTGCCGGTCGGCGCTGCTGGCCGCGACATTGCCCCGGCGGTTGAACATGCGCTGGTCGAACGTGCCCTGCTCTTTGACCGGTCCCCCGTCGGCAGGAAGAGTGAAGAAATATCTTCCGGAGCCAGCTTCCAGCAGACAGCTGTCTCCTGCAGGGGAGCTGCCGCCGTAGCGTGCGTCGACGCCGAAGCTTCCGGGCCCGCTGATTTTGCGTCCGCGGTAAACCCCCGTGCAGTCCAACGTGCCCACCTCACCGCCTGTTGTGAAGCTGCCTTTGCTGGGCCTGAGTGACAGGCCGGGGGTGAGGGTCAGGTCGAATAGGACCTTGCAGTCGAGTTGGGTGCGCGACGAGGCCTGCGCTGGCGCCGGAAGCAACGTGCCCATGACCAGGCAAGCAATTACGATGACCAGACCGGCTCGTCGGCTGGAAGACGCCTTCGACCCGCTTCCGCCCGTCGGCGTCTGCCCGCTACCGGCTCTTGAGCCATGATCTCCCAATGGGGGGTGTTGGCTTAGTACCCGAAGTCTGTTGTGCATGATCTCTCCTTTCTGCTGCCGGATTGCCAGGGAAGGACGCTATGGAGCAGGCGTTGCAGTTCCGTAGCAATTCCGTGGCAGCTAGGGGCGCGCGGCCTCCGGCCGGCTTCGCCGCGCATCGGGGCTGGTAGCCGAACCAGGTCGACCTCTACTCTGCAAGGAAGGGTCAGGTAGCGGCTCAGCGTGACCGTGCGCCGGAGGCACTGCTCTCAGGCGACGATCCACGGCATAGCTGGGCTAGTCACCTGGCGCGAGAATGTCGGGAGCGTCCAGATCGGGTCATGGGGTCGCTAGAGGTCCGGCTGTTCGGACGGTTCTCAGTGCGCCGGGACAGCGAAGAAGTCCCTCCCTCGGCGTTCGGGGGCCGCCTCGCTCGCACCCTGGTGCGCATCCTGGCGATCCGCCGAGGCAGCTTCGTCTCCCGTGACTACCTATCGGAAGCCCTGTGGCGGGCCCGCCCTCCACGGGACCCGGCCGCCAACCTGCGGGTACTCGTGAACCGAGCGCGGGCGGCGCTGGGGGACGCTGGGCTTATCGAAACCGGATCTGGCGGCTATGCCTTCGACGTCGAGCGGCACTGCGGGGTGGACACCGAGACGTTCATGGCCAAGGTCGAGGCGGGGCGGCAACGTCTGGCGTCGGGGCAGGCCAGGGCGGGACTAGTCGAGCTACGAGCAGCTTTGGAGTTGTGGAAGGAGCCCCTGCCCGAGGACGTGTACGAGGAGTGGGCCCAGGAGTACCGCGGCCAACTGCTACGGGCGCACCTGGAAACCCTGGAGACGGCAGCCGAAGCGTGCTTGGCCGTGGACGACGCCAGGCAGGCGGTGGTGTGGGCGGAGCAGGCAGCCGCGCGGGAGCCGTTGCGCGAGACCGCGAACCTGCTGTTGGTGCAGGCGCTCGCCCTCGCGGGGGACACCGCTGGCGCCCTGGACGCCTACAACTGCTTTCGTCGCCGCCTTGCCGAGGAGCTGGGGCTGGATCCCTCCCCCGAGGCGGCCGAGCTCGAAACCCGCATCCTGCGCGGAGAGCCGCTCAGGCCCCGCCTGCGGCGACCGATTGTCTCTCCCCTGCCGCCTCAGCCGGTGGAACTGGCGTTCGTCGGACGGGAGCACGAGATCGACACGATCCTCGGCCACCTCAAACAGGAGCGCGCCGCCACGCTAGAGGTGATCGGTCACCCCGGCGTAGGTAAGACCCGTCTCTTGTGGGAAGTGGGGATCCGCGCGGGGATGGCGGTTGTCTCTGCCCGCGCCTTCCCAGGAGACCGTGAGGAGCCGTGGAGCCTGGCAAGGTCGCTGCTGGGAGAGGCGTTGAGTTTCGACCTCGAAGCTGCCCGGGCCCTCCCCCCGCGCGCGGCACAGGCGCTCAGCGACATCGTTCCCGAGCTAGAACAGCTGCACGCGACCGAAAGCGGGCCGCTGGACCCCGAGAGCCGACGGGCCCTGGCGCTGCAGGGAGCACTCCACCTGCTGCAGGCCGCGTCCGCGACGGGACTGCTGGTCGTCATCGACGACCTGCACTGGGTCGACACGACCAGCCTCGCCCTGCTGCGCCGGCTCGTCCCCCAGGCATCCCGCCCGGCCCTCATGTTCGCGTACCGACCGGAAGAGATACCGCTCGAAGGCCCGCTCGCCTCCTTTCTCCACGAGCTGCCCCGTCTGGCCCCCACCCTGCTGCGGGTCCCCGTCGAACCGCTCTCCCCAGACGCGCTGGCAACCTTGATCGCCGACACCGAGCTCGCCCGGGTGATCGCCGAAGAGACCGACCGCACCCCTCTGGCGGTTGGAGAGGTCCTGCGAGCCCTCGCCGAGCGCGGCGTCGTCCACGCCGACGCTCAGCGTCGCTGGCACCCGCGCAGCCACACCGCCACCCAGCTCGCCGGCGAGGCGGCCCGGGCCGGAAAGCGTCAAGTGATCAGCTCCCGGGTGCAGGCCCAGCCGCCCCTGCGGCGACAGCTGCTGAGCCTACTCGCCCTCGTCGGCCGGGAGGTGCCTGCCCGCCTGCTGGCCTCGGCCTGTGGAATCGAGCAAATCCGGGTGTTGGAGGGGCTCGAGCAGCTGGGCGGGGCGCGTCTCGTTCAACTCGGTGAGCACGCGTGGGGGGTCGCCCACCCCTTGATCGCCCAGACCGTGGCGGAGAACCTGAAGCGGCCCGAGCGGGCCCTCCTCCACGGCATGCTGGCCCGCGCCCTGGCCCTCGAGGGGGGCGACCTCGCCGAGGTCGCCCGCCATCTGGCCGCAGCCGGCGACAGCCAAGCCGCCGCGGAGGCGTTTATGACAGCTAGCCGACACAGTCTCGATCACTTCGCCAGCGAGGAGGCCGAGCAACTGGCAGACGCGGGTCTGCGACTCGACCCCAATCCCAGCACGGCCTCGGTCCTCCTCGAGATACGGGCCGAGGCCCGGGCGCGCAGGGGCGATCACGCCGGCGCCTGCGATGACTTCCGGGCGGCGCTCGCAGACAGGACAAGCGCAAGCGAGCGCGCCCGCATCCTGGCGCGACTGGCCATGGTCATCCTGGGGGACAGGACTACCAGCGAGCGGACGAGCTCATCGACCTGGCGCTCATGGAGGCCGGGACGGACCAGCGGGCGAGGGCCCAAGCCTTGGCCGTTGGCGCGATCGTGGACATCAACCTTCCCCGACTCGAGCGAGCTGAAGCACGAGTGACCGAGGCCCTCGCCCTCTTCGAGGCGCTTGGCGACGCTCGGGGCATGGCTGGCGTCGCCGAGACGCAAGCCATCCTCGCCGTCGGCCACGGCCGCATCCGCGACGCCGTCGACCCGCTCGAGCGGGCCGCCCGCCTGCTCGAGGACTCGGGCGAGCTCTTCCGCGTAGGCATGGCCCGGGGCCAACGCGGCTTGCTCCTCATCCTCCTGGGCCGCGCCGAGGAAGCGCTCCCCGACATCAACCGGGCACTCGAGCTCGACCGTCTGTTCGGCAACATCGAAGGAGAGCTGTGGGCGAAGGCCTATCACGCGTGGGCGTTGGTGACGATGGGTCGAGTCGAGGAAGCTCGCGAGGAGCAAGAAGAAGTGGTTGCGGAGTGCCGCCGGCTTTCCCACAGGTCCATGATCTCTGCGGCCCTCCTCGGGCTCGGCAACGTCTACGAGGAGGCCGGAGAGTTCGCACGCGCCGAAGAGGCCTTCCGGGAGTCCGTCGAGACGGCCACCTCGCCCCTCATATCGTCCTGGGCGGCTGCCCGCCTCGCCGGCGTCCTCGTCAAGCGCGGCGACCTCGCCCGTGCGGATGAACATCTGCGGCGTGCACTCGCTGAAGCACTCCCCATGACGCGACCCGAAGCACAACTGGTCCGAGCGGAGCTTGCCCTGGCGCGCGAGGAGCCAGGCGCCGATCAGATGGCAGCCGACGCACTGTGCGCAGCAGAGGCCAGCGGATGGCTGCAAACGCCTGCTCGCGCTCGCCTCCTCAGCCGGGTTCCGTTCGGCACCCATTGAGGCTGTCCTGGATGCGGGGGCCGGGAGGGCCTTTCTTCGCACTGACTGCCAGCCTGCCGGTTTCCGACTGACCGCCCTACGGTTCTCCGACCTCGATCTGGACCAGGACTGCGTGCAAGAATCCAGGGGCCACTTCATCACCATCGGCCAACGGACGTTGATATGGCGATGGTGGCGGGGAGTCGAGTGCCATGAGCCCAAGCAACGGTGCCACGCTGGTTGAGGTGGGCACCGCCATCGAATCCGTCGCCGGGCGAGTCGCTCGGGTCATCCGCTCCGCTTCCGACCTCAGCCGCGCCGTCCCCCGCTTGGAGTGGACCGCCGCGGAGACTGCGGCCCACCTGGTGGCTGTCTGCCGCGTCTACACGGAGGCAATCACCGGGTACGAAGAGAAGTGGATGGCTCCCTACCTCTCCGGCCCCGACAGTGCGCCAGCTCGCGTGGCGGAGGGCAACGCCCGCACGCTGGCGCAGATGACCGATCATGATGCCGCCTCACTGTCGAGACAGCTCGACGAAGCCGTCCGGGCCTTCCTCGGGGCTCTGGCGGGCCGATCCGGCAGTACCTCGGTGAAGACGCCTTGGTGGGGCGAGGGACACTCCCGCGATCTCGCCAGCCTGGCTGCCATCGCGCTCGGCGAGTTCGTCGTCCATGGCTACGACATCGCGAGAGCCCTCGGTCAGAGCTGGGCCATCGACCCTGCCCACGCCCGCCTGGTGTTGGACTCAGCGATGTGGGAGATCCCGCACCACGTGAATCCTGAAACCGCCCGCGACGTCGACGCCAGCTACATGATCCACGTTCGGGGTGGCCGCCGCTTCGTCATCCACTTCGACCAGGGCAGCGCCACGATGCACACCTCCCGCGAGCCGGTGGACTGCCATCTCTGGGTGGATCCCGTCGCCTTCCTCCTGGTTGGCTACGGGAGGATCGGCCAGTGGGGACCGATCGCCAAGGGGAAGCTCGTGGCTTGGGGGCGGAAGCCCTGGCTGGGGGTCAAGTTCAAGAGCCTGTTGCTCGACCCCTAGAAATCCCTGCAATGTGGCGGTTGTAGTGCTTGAGAGACCGAGACGGGACGTCAGCATCCCGCATCCAGGTCGAGCAGGCACACTGCGTTCCCTGCTGATCACGGAATACCAGCCCTTTGCATATCGCGGAGGAGGCGACTACCACCTGATGCCTTGGCTTCCCTACCGACTTCGCGCGCCAAAATGCGTTGTCCGGTATCCGGCCCGTGGGGATGGAGGCTCCCGAAGTCGGCCTCGGCGGATCAGCGTCAGGAAGCTGATGTGCTCACCCTCCGAGCAGACACAGGTACCCCCGCCGCCACAGCTCACTGACAAATACCCATGGTGCGAAGCGCCCTCGTAACATGGCGGCGGTTGGCGTTCAACGACCCAGGAGGTCGAGATGAATGCCGAGGGGCCCAAGCGAGCCTACGAGGCGGAAGCGCGCACGACACAGACCTTGGGGCGGATGCTCTGGAAGGCGCGCCATCACTACGCGGTGTCAGATGGGGCAGCGAACCTGGGCTGCCCAGG
The DNA here is from genome assembly GCA_046263195.1 of Nitriliruptorales bacterium. Classification (GTDB taxonomy): domain Bacteria; phylum Actinomycetota; class Nitriliruptoria; order Nitriliruptorales; family JAHWKO01; genus JBHELG01. The sequence goes on from JBHELG010000022.1 coordinate 7,394, forward strand.
CGAGGCGATCCTGCCCGGCGAGCTGTTCCTCGCTGGGATCGCCACCTGCGCCATCCAGCTGGTAGAGGTCTTCGCACAGGAGGAGGGGCTTCCGCTCCAAGGGGCCAACGTCGCCGTCTGGGGAGACATCGACCCCGCCAACCAGCCTCGCTCTGACGTCACGCTCTTCACCACCGTCGGGCTCGATTTCGAGTTCGTCGGCGTTGCGCAAGACCAGGCGGAGCACCTCGTCGAGCGCTTCAAGGGCAGGTGACCGCTGTACGGCAGCGTCGCGGTCGCGACCCCTGACATCAGGATCGAGATCCGCACTCGCGGCTGATCTCCGGGCAACGACCCTACGTCCTTCTTTGCTCACGGGCTTCGAGGAGCGGCGAATGCGGCGACTTCGTCAGGGTCGCGCTAGCCGTGGATTGCGGGTGTAGCGGATGTTTCCGCAGGTCAGACGGTGTTTGCGCCCCCGGGGTGAATCGAACACCCGACACGCGGTTTAGGAA
>JBHELG010000023.1:0-5083 GCA_046263195.1 Nitriliruptorales bacterium
CCCGGAGTGTGCGTAGTACTTCATGATGTGCCACAGGAGCGGCTTTCCGCCGATCTCGACCATGGGCTTCGGCTTGATGATCGTCTCCTCGGACAGACGACTTCCGACGCCCCCAGCGAGGATCGCGACTTTCATGGCGTCCCTCTTCCCAACCCCGACGCGGCCTTGGACAGGCAGGACCGCTCGTTGACTCGATGCGTGTGAGTTGACCCGGGCACGCGGCTCGGCCCAGCACAGGAAACGGGGATGGCGCGAGCCAAGCCAGTGGCACATGTCACCGTTGCGGGCGCACCCGATTACGTGGAGCGCTACTGGGGGCCGTTGGACCTCCCCCAGTCCTGAGTAAATGCGACACGCACTTATCCGATGATGCCCATTGACGCTAGCTTCAGCGCTCGCGTGGGGAAGTACCGCTCGACGGACGGATGGGGACACGAATGCGAATGACAGCGAGACGGACGGCAACGGCCATCACGGCGGCGTCGATAACGGCGCTGCTCGTTTGGGGGGGGCCGGCAGGCGCGGGGGGACGACCTTTCGAGATCGCGTTGAGCGGCGCCGAGGAGGTGCCTCCCACTGACCCCGGCAATGCGGGCTTCGTACGGCTGACGCTCAACCAGGGTCAGGAGGAGATCTGTTTCGAGTTCGGGGAGCTCGAGCGGGTGCAGGGTGAATCCCTTCCCTTCGCCGGCCACATTCACGAGGCAGAGCGGGGTGCCATAGTGGTCCCTTTGTTCAGTCCGACCACTGCACCGACGATCTATCCCACTGAGGAACGGTGCGTGGAGGCGGATGCCGACCTGATCAAGGAGATCCGGCAGAACCCCGAGGACTACTACGTGAACCTGCACAACCAGCAGCATCCAGGCGGCTTCATTCGAGGCCAGCTGGCTGACTGACGCTCATTGGTCGAGCCAGCCGCCTTCTCGCCCCTCGCGGGCGGCGACAATGCCCGCGAGGATCGACAGGGCGATCTCCTGGGGGGTGCGGGCACCGATGTCGAGGCCGACCGGCGTGTGAAGCGCGGCGGCCTCGGCGTCGAGCCCCGCCCGCCGGATCTTCTCGAGGTGGGGATTGACGTGCCGGGCGCTGCCCATGAGACCAACGAATGGGACCCCAGCACGAAGCAGGATCCCGACCTCTGATACCACATCAGGGGCGTCGTGATCGGTATGAACCGCGGCGGTCTCTGCGTCGATCTCGAGTTCCGCGATCGAGGCGAGGACCCGACCCGCAGCGCCGCGGTGGTTGGCGGTGACCCGCTCGGGGCGCGACTCGATGAGAACCGTGCCGTAGCCGAGATCTCGGGCCCAGCGCAGCAGCCAGAGGCCGACCACGGTGGCCCCGAGCACGACGAGGCGCGCCGCGGGCCGGTAGGGCTCGAGGTACACCTCGACCCCGCCGAGGTCGTGTTCGTAGCTCCGCAGTGCGGGGCGGCCGTTGGCAAGCACTTCGGCGGCGTGCCTCGCGGCGGCACCGTCGAACTCCGCGCAGCCCAGGGTGCCCACCTCGGCGCCCTCCGCGCCAACCAGCAGCTTCTGGCCAGGCAGACATGGCGGTTCTCCACGTGTGCTCACGGCCGTCGCGAGGACGACCTCCTCCCCCCGGCGCCGCCGTCGGGCCAGTTCGTCGAGGACGTCGTCCGCCCCGGAGGCTGACCTCTTCACCCCTTCGTTCGGTGCCCGGGTCGCCGGTGCCACGTCCTCAGCGGCGATCTCTGCGGACTGGCCCTGACGTGCCTCATCGGCATGGCCGTGACGGGTCTCGCCGGCGAGCAGGTCGAGGGCGTGGGGAAGCGTGGGCAGGATCGCGCCGAGGCTTTCGACCGCACCCTTTCGGCTGCCGGGCAGGTTGACGACGAGCGCCGCGCCGATGGCCCCGACGAGCCCGCGAGAGAGGTCCGCCAGGGGGGTCGTGGCACGGCCCACGGCCCGCATCGCCTCTCCGAGGCCGGGGACATCCCGCTCGAGGACGGCACGGGTGGCCTCGGGTGTGACGTCGCGCGGTCCGAGCCCGGTGCCCCCGGTGGTCACGACCAGGTCCGCTCGACGGGCGAGGTCACGCAGTGCACGCTCGATCTCGTCCCGCTCGTCGGGTACGACCGCGCGGTGCGCTACCTCGAAGCCGGCAGCGCCCAACGCCGCGCTGACCGCCTGCCCCGAGCGGTCCTCCCGGCTGCCGGCGAACACCCCATCGCTGACCGTCACCACCGCAGCCGTGCGGCCCTTCACGTCTCCTCCCGACTCGGGTGAAAACGCGGATGGCCGGGGAAGAGCTCGCGCAGCGTGGGGTTCGACTGGTCGGCTTCGGACACCAAAGGCTCCTCGACCGGCCAGGCCACGGCGAGGTCGGGGTCGTCCCAGGCAAGGGACGGCTTGTCGAGACCTCCGCGCCAGTAGTCGGAGACGTCGTAGACGTAGTCGACCTCGGAATCACCGTAGGCGCAGAACGAGTTGGCGAGCCCCTCACAGATGAAGAGACGAATCCGCTCCCCCACCGGAGGCTCACCGAGATGGAACGTCTCCACCTCCCCGAAGGTCGGGCACTCAGGGCGGATGTCGACGATGGCGGCCATGGCATTGCCCCGGACGACATAGACGAGCTTGTCCCAGGGCTCGGCGTGAAACCCGCGCAGCACGCCGGGAAGACTGCGGGAATGATTGCCCTGACAGAGGCCAGGGTCACGTGTGAGGACTTCTTCGAGTTCGCGCAGCTGATAGGTCTGGCGGAAGAAGCCGCGCTCGTCCTCGAACGTCTCCCACCGCACGACGAGCAGCCCCTCGATGCGGGTCTTCGCGACGGGCATCGAACGCCTCCCTCCTCGGTTGCATGGCGAGGGTAGCGCTGTGCCTCACGAAGCCAGGCACCGCCTTTCCATCGGAGACTCGCTCGCCGGGCCGTACGTCAGGTACATGCCACAAGCAGTTACCAGACCGGGGACCGTCTGTCAGTCTGACCGCCGCGAAGACCGTGATCGGGGCTCGGGGGTGACCGGAGCCACGACGATGTCTCGCGCCGGTCGCCCCAGGCCAAGGAGGAGCCTGTGAAGGTCGTGAAGACGAAGTACCTGCTGCTTGCTGCCGTCCTCGTTGGGCTCGTCGTCGTGAACCCGGCAACCGCAAGGCAGCAGCCGCCCGACTCACCGGTGACCGGAACGTTCGAGCTGGACGTACATGCCCACAGCTCGGAGTTCGGCGGTCCCAGCGGGGCGCCCACACTGTTCCGGACCAACCCGTTGCCGAGCCCGGTCCCCGATAGGACCAGTCCCTTCAGCTACTCGTCCATCCCCTGCGCCGCACCGGCGCCATTCAACGATACGGCACTGAGGTTCAACCCCAACCCCTACGCAGACGAGGGAGTTCCCTCCCCCGCTCCCGTTCGGCACCGGATACAGGGGCGAGTCATTGACGGCGACACCGGCACGGTCGAGGCAGGATCACCACGTGGCTCTGTGTCGCCGGCGAGGAGTCACAGCACCGCATCGTCACGCTGTTCGAGGGAACCTACAGTGAGGTGGACGACCAGGTGCAATTCGACGGCACGTATGTGATCCACCATGGAACCGGCCTCTTCAAGGACCTTCAGGGCCAGGGGACGATCACGGGCGTTTTCCAGTGTCTACCCCCGATCCTGCAGCGAGAGGGTGCGGAGAACTGCGAGGAACTCGGGGTCTATTCCGATTTCAGGGCCTTCCTGCGCGGGACGTTCTCCGAATCCAGCCCTGACTCCTGACCGGTCCCTTGCTCTAGGAGACTGCTGAAGAAGGGCATCCGCTAGGGATCCGTCTCGTAGGCCGGGTCGGACCGGCAGATTGCGACCGAAAGTCGGTGTTGATGGTGAGAGCGAGCGTCTAACAGCGGTAAGACGTCCCTCCTCGGCGACCAAGTCCGCCTATGACGCCGGTGAGAGGCTCCAGCCGGTTCCGTCGTGGTTGAGGCCGATGCTGATGAGCCGTTTGAGGTTGACGGCGGCGGCGCGGTGTGCGAGCCAGATGCGGTTGCGTTCGATCCCGCGGTAACAGACCCGGCGATGTCCGTTGGCGACCAACCAAGCGATGGTGCGTTCGACCATGGGTCGCCAGCGGCGGTAACGGCCCTGCCAGCCAGGGTCTGTTGCATCGCGTCGGGCGCGGGCGAGTTCGTGGTGCTGGGGGTGAACGTTGAGATCCCTGCCTTCCTTGCTGCGGGTGCAGCGTGAACGCAGAGGGCAAGGATCACATCGCGATCCGAACCGGGCCCTGCCACTGCGATTGATCGCGACAGTGTGCCCGCCCGGGCAGGTCGCGGTGCGCGCAGCGAGATCGATCATGAAATCGTCGATGGTGAACCCACCCGGAACCGGCGGGTGAAGGGGGATGGGCTTGATGGTCTGTCGATGACCAGCTGCGGTGAGCTGCGCGCGGACCTCGCCCGAGCCGTAGGCGCAGTCGGCGAGGACCTCCACCGGCTGTGCTTCGGCGGCCAGCAGAGTGGTGACGGTGTCGCCGTCGTAGACGTTGCCGGCAGTCAGCGTGGTCGCGGTGATCAGCCCCGTCTCGGGCTCGACCGCTACGTGGCCCTTGAACCCATCCCTATAGGAACGCACCGTCTTGTGCACGTGACGCGAGTCGGGATCGACCGTGGAGATCACCCGATCCTTGGCGGTACCGCGCACGATCCGCCACGACCCAGGCTCGTCACCTTCCTCGACATCCTGACCCGCGACAAGCGCCAGCAGCCCCACCGTTTGCTGACCCGTCTCGTCCAGCTCGACCTCTTGGAGAGCCTCGAGGATCGCCAGCGCATCGTTGACCAGGTCCGATACCAGACGCTGCCGTGACCCCTCGTCGTCCCAATCGCAGATTGGCCGCCCAGACTGCCCGTAGTCGTGCGCGGTGACCCCTACCTCGGCAGCCGCCGGGACCTCGCGGCGTATCCGACGGATCTGCGCGACCAGCTGGGTGACCGTGTCCTGGGTCGTCACCGCATCATCCAGCACCGTGGAGTCCAACGCCCGGCGTGTACGTCCCCTGAGTAGACCGGTCTCGGCCATCACCTGCCGCACCGCGTCGAAGACCCGTTCCGGCGCGTCCGAGACACGCAAC
>JBHELG010000024.1:0-8149 GCA_046263195.1 Nitriliruptorales bacterium
ATCTCGATCGGTCCGGTCAGGTTGTCCTGGCACGCCGCCGCCTGCGGGAAGACGGCCGCCATGAGGTCGTCGGCCTCCATGCGCTGGATAGGGGGCGGATTGCGCCGGCCACCCCGGAAGCGCAGCACCATGAGCGATCGGTTGAGGTTCCACCGCCAGCGGGAGATGAACATCGGCGCGTCGAGGACCGCCTGTCGCAGCGTCTCCTCGACCGTCCGGCTGTTCAGGTAGTGCGGCACCTCGTCGAGCGGGAAGCTGTGGTGGGGGCCGAGCGACAGCACGATGGCGTCGTCGTCGGCGGCCGCTTGGAGCTCGAAGTTGAACGTGCGGCAGAACTTCTTGCGCAACGCCAGCCCCAAGGCGCGGTTGACCCGGCCCCCGTGCGGCGAGTGGATGACGAGCTGCATGCCCCCGGTCTCGTCGAAGAACCGCTCGAGCACGATCGTCTGCAGCGTGGGCGTGGCGCCGAGAACGGCGCAGCCGGCGGCCACGTAGTCGAGCACCATCGAGGCGGCATCGGGGTCGATCCCCGTGGCCTCGAGCAGCCAGCGGCGGGCGCCGTCGGGGTCGCCCGCGGCCAGGAAGTGGTCGAGCCGTCCCCGCAGCTCCGACACCTCTTCGGACAGCTCTGCCGTGCGGGCCGGCGCCTCGCCGAGCCAGAAGGGCAGTGTGGGTGCGGCGTCGCCGGCGTCGCGCACCCGCACCACCCCCGCCTCCACACGGCGGATCTGCCACGAGTGGGTGCCGAGCAGGAAGATGTCCCCCGCCATCGACTCCACCGCCCAGTCCTCGTTGACGGTGCCGATGAAGGTGTCGTCGGGCTCGGCCAGCACGCGATAGTCGCCGACCTCGGGGATGGCGCCGCCCGAGGTCAACGCGGCGAGCCGTGCCCCTTTGCGTCCTCTCAGCTCGCCGTTCACCGCGTCGTGGTGGACATAGCGGCCGCGCGGCCCGCGGGCCGTCTGCGCCCCGTGAGCGACGAGCGCGACCACCTCGTCGAACTCCTCGCGGGAGAGTGCCGTGTAGTGGGCGGCGCGGCGCACCAGGCGATAGAGGTCGTCGGTTCGCCACTCCTGGGCGGCGACTTCGGCGACGACCTGCTGGGCCAGGATGTCGAGGGGCTGGCGGGGCAGTTCGATGGCATCGAGTCTGCCTGCTCTCACCGCCCCGAGCAGCGCCACGCACTCGACGAGTTCGTCGCGTGTCAACGGGTAGAGCCGTCCCTTGGGCACCCCGGCCCGGGAGTGGTTCGAGCGGCCAACCCGCTGCAGGAAGGTGGCGATGCTGCGCGGAGATCCGATCTGGCACACCAGCTCGACGGGTCCGATGTCGATGCCGAGCTCGAGTGATGCCGTGGCGACCAGGGCCTGCAGTTCTCCTGCGCGCAGGCGCCTTTCCACGCGATGACGACGATCCTTCGACAGACTGCCGTGGTGCGCGGAGACGACGTCCTGGCCGAGACGCTCTCCGAGTTGATGCGCGAAGCGTTCGGCGAGGCGACGTGTGTTCACGAAAACCAGGGTGGTGCGGTGCCGGCTGACATGGGCGGCGATGTGATCGAGCACGTCGGCGGTCTGCTCGCTGCTGGCCACGGCCTCGAGCTCACCCTCGGGCAGTTCGATGGCGAGGTCGAGGTCGCGCTGGTGGCCCGTGTCGACGATCGCAGGCAGCGGCCGGTCACCGACGAGCAGCCGAGCGATGGTTTCGATCGGCCGTTGCGTCGCCGACAATCCCACGCGGCTGGGCCGCGTGTCGCACAGAGCTTCCAACCGTTCGAGCGTCAGCGCGAGGTGCGCCCCTCGTTTGTCGCGCGCGACGGAATGGATCTCGTCGACGATCACGACCTCGACTGTGCGCAGCGCCTGCCGGCCGCTCGCGCTCGTCACCAGCAGATACAGCGATTCGGGTGTGGTGATGACGAAGTTGGGCGGTTTGCGGGCCATCCGCGCCCGTTCCGTGCTCGTGGTGTCGCCGGTGCGGACCGCGAGCGTGATGTCGGGAGCTTCGAGGCCGAGTTCGGCGGCCACCTCGGCTATCTCCAGCAGTGGCCGCTGGAGATTCTCGGCGATGTCGACGGCGAGCGCCTTCAACGGTGACACGTACGCCACCCGAGCGAGGCCGTCGATCGGCTCACCTGCCGCGTGCGCGCGGTAGAGGCGGTCGATGCACACGAGGAACGCCGCGAGCGTCTTGCCGGAGCCCGTCGGCGCGGAGATCAGCGTGTCCTCGCCCGCCGCGATACGGGGCCAGCCGTGACGTTGGGGCGCGGTCGGGCCCTCCGGGAAGCGGCGCCGGAACCACGTCCCGACGGCGGGGTGGAATCCGTCGACCGGTGCGAGGGCACCCAAGGTGAGCTGGCGGGGAGCGGAGGCGACGGTTGTCATGAAAGCCTCGTCTCGTTGCCCGTCACCGGGACGAGAGTACTACGAAGGGCCGCCCATCCTAGCGAACGTGTGTTCGTCCAGTCACGCCTGTCCTTACTCCGAAGTGGACTCGGGGGAGCCAGCCGCGGAAAAGCTCGCCTTGCCCGTCGCCCCAGCCACGTCCCCATGAGGGACGGCAGAAGCTGGCTCAGACAGGGCGACCGTTGACGGCGAGGATGCGTTGCACCTCGAAGACAGGGCCGACCTGGCAGATCGTGACGACGTCGGGGCGAGTTCGGCCGGCCACCGTGACGACATCGCCCTCCTGGGCGACGACCTGTCCGTCAGGGCCATGCAGACGCACCGGGTTGAACGCCACCGAGTAGCCCTGGGGCCACAGCGGTTCGAACCGAGAGGCCTCCTCGTCGAGAAGAGGCCCCAGGGCGTCGAGCCAGTCGCAGCCCCCTTCCAGCTCGGGGTCTCCGTCCAGCCGTCCGGACAGGATCTGCTGGCCGAGCGCCGAGGGCACGACCACGTTGGGCACGAAGGCCTGGAGGAGCTGGAAAGCGAGCATGAGACTCAGCAGCGACGGGAGCATGAGTCTTCCTGTCAGCGATCTGTTGATTGTCCGGACACTATGTGACGGATCCTCCCCGGGGTGCAGGGGCAGCTGTCAAGACCGTGGGCGGAGAGATCGGAATGGGCGCTCCTGGTGTGGTACCGGTGTGGTACCGGCGGGGCGGTGCCCTGTTCGGTTGTGCAGTGGCGTGGGGTGGAGCGCCCCTACCGTGGGGGTTCCTGCCATCTCGAGGAGCCATGCCCGACGAGGAAGAGGCGGCGGAACGCGCCGATGATCGGGTCGACGAGGCCCGAGACGTCTACAAGCGCCAAAACAGGATCGTCCGCGCCCTGTGGATCGCGGTCGCGGTCGTCCTGGTCCTCGGCGGAGTGGCGATGTTCGTCTTCCCCGGCGGGCCCGCCTGGATCGTCATCCCCGTAGGCCTTGGCATGCTGGGGGCGGTGTTCGGCTGGGCACGCCGCCTGCTCACGCGCAGCGTCCGCAAGGGCGCGAAGGCGAAGAACGTGGCGGAGGACACGGACAGGAAAGTGAAGGCGCTCGGCGTAGCCGCCCTGGCCTGCCTCGCCGCCGCGGTTGTCGTTCTCTTCGGCTTGTGGGTCTTTCCCGGATAGAGCGGAACGCTCCCGAGGTCGAGGACATGTCGCACGCCTAGGGCAAGCTGGCGGAAGAGCGGCATCCGCAATGTCCGTCGGGGGCGTCGCCCCCAGGAGGGTGGGAGACGAGGATGAACGGGCCGGAACCTCACGGAACGCACGGTGGCGCGACCCTGGCTTCCTGGGCCGAGTTCGAACGGGCGGCACCTGAACTCGCCGCCGCCTTCCGCAGTCGTTTCGAGGCCAACCTGCATCACGTCATCGGCACGATCCGGGCCGACGGGTCCCCGCGATTGAGCGGGACAGAAGTGCGGATCGGCGACGGGGAGGTGACCCTGGGGATGATGCCCGACTCGAAGAAGCTCGCTGACGTGCGCCGCGATCCTCGCGTCGAGATCCACAGCGCCCCGCTCGAGACCGACCTTGCCGGCGGCGATGCGAAGTTGGCCGGGTCGCTGTCGGAGCAGGGCTCCACCCACGAGCCCGAGGGCACGTCCTTTGGGCTCCGCATCGCTTTGGCGAGCCTCGTCCGCGTCGAGGGCAACGAGCTCGTGCTCATGATCTGGCGGCCGGGACGCGGAACTCGGGAGATCCGGCGATCCTGAGGACAACCGCTCGCCACATGGCGGCCAGTCCCGTGCTTCGCATGCGTGAACCTCGGCCCCGCCCGGTGGCCGAACGTCTCGCCATTTCGGCCTGCCGGAGGAGTTCCTCGGCCTGCAGGCGGGCCATTTCGTGGGCAGCGATCGGATGCATCGTTACCCTCCGCACCCCATAACCATCGTTTGCCAATAGATGGTTACATAACCGGTGTAGTCCCGTCAATGGTTAGAATGGCGGCGTGTCCACTGGCGAGGAGCATGCGCGGGCGGGTCCCGAAGGGAGCGGGTCGGCTGGGGAGCTCGGGCAGCCCGCACAACGGCCGGCCGCACCGGGGTCGCTGGCGGTGGTTCAAGACTTCGTCAACACGCTGGACGTGGAGGCGGACAGCGACGTCTTCACCGATCCGGCCATCCTCGGGCGTTGGCTGCGCCGACGGGAGCTGCTGAGACGAGGGGAGAGGATCACGGTCGAAAACGACCTGGCCTACGCGCTGCGGGTCCGAACTGCCCTGCGGGCCCTCCTGTTGTCCAATCACGACGACGAGGAGCCACCTCCCGAGGCTCTCGCCATCCTCGAGGAGGCCGCTCTCCGAGCCCAACTCACGCTCCGCTTCGCACCTGACGGGTCCTCGCAGCTCGCGCCGGTCGCCGACGGGGTGGAAGGGGCTGTCGGGCGCCTGCTGGCGATCGCATATGCCGCCATGGCAGAGGGGACGTGGTGGCGCCTCAAGATCTGCCGCGCCGACACGTGTGCCTGGTCCTTCTACGACACCTCCCGCAACCGTTCGGGCAAATGGTGCTCGATGGCGATCTGCGGCAACCGGGCCAAGGCCCGCACGTACCGCACACAACGCCGCAAGGAGGCCGGCGTTGACTGAGGCGCTAGAGGTCCACCCACTCACATCCGAACGCTGGGACGACCTGGTGGCGCTGTTCGGTCCCCGGGGCGCGGTCGCAGGCTGTTGGTGCATGTGGTGGCGGGAGACGGCGCGGGAATTCGAGCAGAACGCCGGCGAGGCCAACCGCGAGGCCTTGCGCGGTGTGGTCGAGGCGGGACGCGTGCCGGGACTGCTCGCCTATCGCGGTGGTCGTGTTATTGGGTGGGTGTCGGTGGCCCCGCGGGAGGAGTTCGGACGCCTCGAGCGGTCGCCGACGCTGGGTCGGGTGGACGAGGCGCCTGTGTGGTCCGTGGTGTGCTTCTACGTCGCTCGCGACGAGCGCAGCAGCGGGGTGGGGTCGGCACTCCTGCGAGCCGCCGTCGCTCATGCCGAGGCCCACGGCGCCCGCTACGTCGAGGGCTACCCGGTCGACACCGGCGCCACCGGCCGGACCGGCGCTGGTGACATCTTCACGGGGGTCCTGTCCAGCTTCCTCGACGCCGGCTTCCGGGAGGTCGCCCGCCGCTCACCGAAGCGCCCCGTCGTGCGCCTGGACCTGACCGGCACCGGCTGACCGTGGCCGCTCGTGGCGCGCGGCCCCTGCCGCTAAAGCCGCTGGGAGTTTCTTCCGATCTGATCGAATAGGCGGGATCGGCTCGCCTGAGGTGCAGGCCGCATCCTCGCCCGCCGCTTGAAGGCTCTACGCCGAGGTGGCCGCCTGTGAATTGCAGGGCATCACTGCCACCGGCCGCCAGCCCTGGTCTCGTGAGATGGCCCGTCCGGCAGGCACCCGAGTTCGAGCCTCGGGCGGGCGCTCGGCAGGTGGCAGGGAGCCATCGCCTTCACGAAGGAGACGAGGTGTACAACGACCTTCCCTTTACCGGGGGCGGAGCGTTGGCCATGACCGCCGGCGCGCTGCTGGTCGGAGCGGCAGGCGCTCTACGCAGGTGGCTGACACGGAGGTGAGCCTGTCGGTCACCGTCCTGATCCCGGCTCACAACGAGGCCGCGACGATCCAGCAGGTCGTGAGGTCCTGCCGGCACCAGACGTACCTGGTCGAGAAGGTGGTGGTGATCGACGACGGGTCGACGGATGAAACAGCTGGGCTCGCCAGGGAGGCCGGCGCCCACGTCGTGACGGCACCTGGCGGGTCCAAAGCACGCGCGCTCAATGTCGGCTTGGAAGAGGTCAGGACCGAGCTGGTGGTCGCCGTGGATGCGGACACGTTCCTGGCACCCGATGCGATCAACTGGATGGTGACAACGGTCGAGGAGGGCTACGACGCGACGTGCGCAGCTGTGGTCCCCCAACAGAGCAAGGGCCTGTTCATCCGGGCACGCAAGTTCGAATACGTACTCTCTCGCCGCTGGCTGAAGCGCGCAGAGAATGCCCTCGGCCGGGTGACCGTCCTCAGCGGCGCGGCGTACTGCTTCCGCACGACGTCACTGCGGGCGATAGGCGGCTTCCCGCTCGATGTTCCACTGGCGGAGGACATGGACCTCACCTGGACCCTGACAGGTGCCGGCTACCGCTGCGGGTACTCGCCGAGGGCCGTCGCGTACACGCTGGAACCGGAGACGTTGTCCGCCTACGTAGGACAGGTCCGAAGGTGGGGAGCCGGTGTGGCGCAGACCATCGCACGGCACCGTCGCCAGTTGGTGACCGACCCTCGGCGATTGTTCGTGGTCGGTGGCAGGATCTGGGATCTGTTCTCGGGCGCGATGTTGTGGCTCGTGGTCGCATGGCTCTTCGTGCGGTACGGATCCTACGGCGTCGGCGCGCTCGGCCTGATGGGTGTGGCAGTGAGTGTCGTGCTGTACGGCCTCACGGTCCGGGACCTCGGATTCATCGAGGCAGCGAAGTGCCTTATGGCCCATGCCGTCGTGGCTCCTCCGACACGATGGCTGTACCGCTGGGCGATGATCCGCGAATGGGCGCTCGGCCGTCACTACACGTCCTGGACCGGCCGCCAGGGAAGCCAGGCCGTGATCACCGGAATGACCCCGCGACGCAAGTTGTCCCTGGGCACGACGTCGATGGTCATGGTGGCAGGCCTCGTTGCTTTGGGCCGTCCGCCTGCAGGCCCATCGCCATCGGTTCCGCCTGTGCTTGCTGCGGAGCCCTTCCCGGCGGCATGCCCACCGAATATGGCGCCCCCTCAGCTTCGCCTGCCGGCGCGCCTGGAGACATCGCCGATTCCCGAACCAGGTAGAAACGGGCCGGCTCCGACCGGCAGGAAACTCGTGCTCGTTGCCGCAGGCCCTGATCCTGTTCCTGCCCCGCTCGCCCGAGCAGAGAAGCAGACAGGGTCGCGATCGACGCTTCCGCCAGCGGGAGAACCGAGACGGTCGTCAGGGGTTGCGCCTCCCAGTGAGCCCACACCTCAGACCGGGCCGGAGCCCGTGCCGACGAGCCCGGTTGAACCGGAGCCAGCACCCGAGCCGACTGCTCCACCGGAGCCCCCGGCAGACCTGGACTCGCCAGGGAAATCGGGGCGGACGCCACCGTCTGAGCGCTCCCATGGTCCCGAGACCGGAGCTGGCGGGACAGAAACGGCGTAGCCACCGCCCGACCTGCAAAAGGTGGCTCGTCGCTAAAGCCAGACCGGGATTCTTCCGATTCGTCCAGTAACACGTTCACCCGATCAGGATCCTCTCAGCTCTAACTCAGGGTCCTCTCAGTATCTACTCAGCGTTATCTCAGATCGTTGGTCGAGTCTGAGAGCAACACGTCAATCAGAAGGTCCGAATGGCGGACCCGGACAACCAGGAAGTGACCGTGCGGCACATGCGCTCGAAGGCTCGACGTTCCAAGGCCACTCGGACGCCCCGGATCGTCCTCGTCGCCCCGGACCCACACCTGCTGCAGCTGTTCAGCCGGGAGCATCCCGACCTCGACCTCGTGACGGTGACGGGAGCCTCGCAGCTGCAGTCGGCTCTCGACGAACGGACCGACCTCGTCGTGGTCGATGTCGAGGACCCGCTGCTCGCTCACGTGCTCGCCGATGAGGCCAATACGAGGGTCGTGGTCACCGCCCGCCCCACCACCCGCACGGGTGGCGAGTTCGACGGGGTCTTGCAGCGCCCCTACGCCCCCCGCGACGTGCGCCGTGTCGTCCGTTCGGTGCTCGGAC
>JBHELG010000025.1:0-10198 GCA_046263195.1 Nitriliruptorales bacterium
CGCGCTCGCTCGTCGAGGGCGCGTAACCGCTCGTCGACGGTTCGCAGCGGCGCGTCCCAGGCGATGGTCCGGATCGGCCAGGGGATGGTCATGCCAGCCTCCTCGACCGCACGCTTCGCGGCCGCGAGCACCCGATCCTGAGCCGAGCGCACGGAGCGGATGTCAGGGAGGGTCCAGTAGAGGATCTCGAAGTTGACGCTCGACTCACCGAGTTCCGTGAGCAGGACCTCGGGCTCGGGGGCTGCGAGCACGCCTGGGACGTCCACAACCGCACTGCGAATGACCTCCCGGGCCCTGTCGTGATCGTCGCGGTAGTCCACCCCGATCTCGAACACACTGCGCCGGCGTCCGCGGCGCGTCAGGTTCACGATGGGGTTCTTGAACACGTCCGCGTTGGGGATGAGCACGATCTCGCCGTCGTAGGTCAGCAACCGGGTGACCCGCAGATCGAGATCCTCGACCGTGCCTTCGTAGTCGTTCGTCTGGATCTGATCTCCCGCCCGGAACGGCTTGCGGATGAGCAGCACGATGCCCGAGATGAAGTTCTCGAGGATGCTCTGCACCGCCACCGCCACTGCGACCCCGGCGATTCCGAGGGTGGCGAGGGCCGAGCCGACCGGCACGCCCGTGACGGACAAGGCGAGCAGGATCGCCACGATGACCATGATGACGCGAACAAGTTGGAAGGTCAGTCGCTCGGCGACACGGTCCGCCGACCGGCGACGCAGGGCCCGCTCGGCTCCTCTGGCCACGAGCTGACTGAGCACCACCCCCGCCGCCAACACGAGCACGGCGAGAAAGATCAGCGGCAGCTTCTCGAAGAAGCCCTGCACAAGCCCCGAAAGGGTCCGCACCGCAGGCGAGTACCAGGGGCCGCTCGGCGGCTCCACGGGCAGCTGCGCGAACCGGAGACCGACCAGCCTCGTGACCTCTCCCGCTCCGAATGCTCCGAAGCCAGACATACCGGTACCCTCCTCGCGGTTCGGGCGACGCGCAGGTCCTCGTATTCTGCCCTGGTTCCTGACACTGCCTCCGCCGGCTGCGTGTCGCGCCTCCAGGGCTTGACTGCCCGCATCTCATACCGTTCCCAGGGTCGAGTGTTGTGCGAGGTGGACCCACAGCACTCGCTGCGCGAAGGACTGCCGCACCAGAAGACCAGCCGACACTGGCACGGCTCCCCGAGGACCCGAGCGAGCGAGGACAACGTTGGCCCGCACCCGCAGCCCAGCCCGGCCGGCTACTGAGGCCGGTAACGACTACACGGCGAGACACATATCCGTCCTGGAAGGACTCGAAGCGGTCCGCCGGCGACCGGGTATGTACATCGGCTCGACGGATGGCCGTGGCCTTCACCATCTCGTGTGGGAGGTCGTGGACAACGCCGTCGACGAGCACCTCGCTGGCCATGCTTCCACTGTCGAGGTGCTGATCCGGGCCGACGGCGGGCTCGCGGTGGCCGATGACGGGCGGGGCATACCCGTGGACCTCCACGAGAAGGAGCAGCGCCCGGCGGTCGAGGTCGCACTCACGAAGCTCCACGCGGGAGGGAAGTTCGACCGGCAGGCGTACGCGGTCTCGGGCGGTCTTCACGGCGTCGGGGTCTCCGTGGTGAACGCGCTGTCAGCTCGCACCGAAGTCGATGTCTCGCGGGGGGGGAAGCGGTACACAATCGCTTTCGAGCGCGGTCACAAGGTGGCTGACCTGCAGGTTGTCGGCAAGTCAAAGGGCCACGGCACGCTTCTGCGGTTCTGGCCGGATCCGGACGTCTTCGAGACGGTGACCTTCGATGCCCAGATCATCGCAGAGCGGCTGAAGGAGACCGCCCTCCTCAACCCGGGACTGACTCTCACCCTCAAGGATGAGCGCGACGCCTCGACCAGGACCTTCCACTATTCCCATGGCTTGAGGGACTTCGTCAGTCTGCTCCTGCACGGCAGGGAACCGCTGGCCGCTCCCATCGAGGTCCATCATGCGGGCGAAGTCGAGGGCTTGCCCTTCGCGCTCGATGTGGTGTTCACCTGGAGTGAGGCGTTTCATGACGAGCGTCTGCGCTCCTATGTGAACATCGTCCGCACCGCCGACGGAGGCACCCACGAGGAGGGCTTTCGGCGCGCGCTGACGTCGACTCTGAACAAGTTCGGTCGGGACGCGAACGCGTTGACGAAGCAGGACCCCAACCTGACGGGCGACGACGTGCGCGAAGGCCTCGTCGCGGTCATCTCGCTGAAGATGTCCGACCCTCAGTTCGAGGGTCAGACCAAGGGCCGACTGGGATCGAGCGTCGCCCGCGGCTACGTCGAATCCGTGGTGAGCGAGGCCTTGAGCACCTGGTTCAGCAAGCACCGCACCGCAGGGCGCAAGATCGTGAAGCGCTGCGCGGTGGCGGCTCGGGCCCGCCAGGCCGCGAAGGCGGCACGGGAGCTGACGCGACGGAAGGGTCTGCTCGACAGCCAGTCCGCAGGCCTGCCGGGCAAGCTCGCCGACTGCACGAGCCGCAACCCCGATGAAACCGAGCTGTTCGTGGTGGAGGGCGATTCGGCCGGCGGCTCGAGCAAACTCGCCCGCGACCGCCACACCCAGGCCGTGCTACCGCTGCGAGGCAAGGTCCTCAACGTCGAGAAGGCGCAGCTGCGCCGCGTGCTCGAGAACTCCGAGATCCAGGCGCTCGTAAAAGCGGTCGGCACAGGCATCGGCGACGCCTTCGAATACGCGGCGCTCCGCTACGACAAGATCATCCTCATGGCCGACGCCGACGTGGACGGCGGCCACATCACCACCCTGCTGCTCACCTTCTTCTTTCGACTCGCCCCGAAGCTGATCGAGGGCGGCCACCTCTACCTCGCCCAGCCGCCCCTCTACCAGCTGCGCAGGGGCAGCCGGGTCACATACGCCATGAGTGACGCCGAACGCGACAAGCTGCTGAAGACGGCCTTCAAGGGCCAGGGCACGACCGAGATCCAGCGCTTCAAGGGTCTCGGCGAGATGGACGCCGAGCAGCTGTGGGCCACGACCATGGACCCCCTCCGCCGCACGATCCTGAGGGTCACGGTCGAGCAAGCCGAACAGGCGGACGAGATCTTCACACTCCTCATGGGCGACGCCTCCGAGCCCCGTCGCGAGTGGATCGAAGCCAACGCGAAGTTCGCGCTGAACGTCGACGTGTGAATCGCCCGGCCGGCGCCAGGCAGACCGACCCAGGTAGGTGCAGCAGATGAGCAGACAGCTTGACCTGCTCTCGCAGGGCAACGGCGGGAGAGTCGTCGAAGTCGCCATCGAGGAGCGAATGGAGCAGTCGTTCCTCGACTATGCGATGTCGGTCATCGTCGGACGGGCGCTACCCGACGTGCGTGACGGCCTCAAGCCGGTCCAGCGGCGCATCTTGTACTCGATGTGGGAGTCGCGGCTGCTGCCGGACAGGCCCTACCGCAAGTGCGCCTCGGCCGTGGGGGAGGTCATGAAGAAATATCACCCCCACGGTGACGCCTCGATCTACGACGCGCTCGTTCGAATGGCACAGGACTTCTCGAGCCGGGAGCCGCTCATCGACGGGCACGGCAATTTCGGGTCGGTCGACGGCGACCCGCCCGCCGCTATGCGCTACACCGAGGCCCGTCTCTCCCCCGTCGCTCTTGCGCTGCTCGACGGCATCGAGGAAGACACCGTCGACTTCGTGGACAACTACGACGGCTACGAACGAGAACCGGTTGTGCTGCCCGCGCGCGTGCCGAACCTGCTCGTGAACGGCGCGACGGGGATCGCGGTGGGGATGGCGACGAACATTCCCCCGCACAATCTCGGGGAGACCATCGACGCGACGCTGCTCCTGCTCGCCGAGCCCGAGACGACCCTCGACGAGCTCATGAAACGCGTTCCCGCCCCGGATTTCCCGACCGGGGCGCGCATCGTGGCCACCAATGGCATCCGGGAGGCTTACGCCACGGGGCGTGGTGCGGTCACCGTGGAGGCGGTCGCCACGACCGAGATCCGCAGCGGCAATCTGCCCAGGATCATCGTCACCGAGATCCCCTACCAGGTGAACAAGGCGGCGTTGCTGGCGAAGATCGCCGGCCTCGTCCAGGCCCGCAAGCTGGACGCGATCCGGGACCTGCGGGACGAATCCTCCCGGGACGGCATGCGGGTGGTCATCGAACTGAAGCGCGGCGAGGATCCCGCCCACGTGCTCGCCAAGCTCTACGACCTCACCGAGCTGCGGTCGAACTTCAACGTCAACACGGTGGCCCTCGTCGACGGGGCGCCGCGGACGCTCGGCCTGCGCGACTGCCTGCTCGCCTACATCGCACATCAACGTGCTGTTCTCACCCGTCGGACCCGGCACCGGCGGGAGAAGGCGGCGGCTCGTGCGCACGTCCTGGAAGGGCTGTTGAAGGCACTCGACCACCTCGACGAGGTCATCGCGCTCATCCGTGGCGCGGAATCGGCCGATGCCGCCAAGCACGAGCTCATTTCCCGCTTCGAGCTCACGGAGACCCAGGCCCAAGCGGTGCTCGACATGCAGTTGCGTCGTCTTGCTGCCCTCGAACGCGCGCGGCTCCGGGAGGAGTACGAGGAGCTGGGTGAGCTCATCGCCGAGCTCGACGCCATCCTTGCCGACCCGGCGATGCTCGACCGGCTACTGGCTCAGGAGCTGACCGACCTCAGGCGCGTCCATGCCACCCCCCGGCGCAGCCGGCTGGTCGCTTCCGGGATCTCCGCCGGCGACGTGCTCGCAGGCGGGTCACGGGCCGGGTTGGAAGCCCAACCGGTCACGGTGTTCGTCACGACCACCGGCTATCTGAAGCCGATACCGCAACGCCGCACCAGCCCGGCACATCCACAGCCACACGACCCCGCAGTCGCGGTCCTCCGCTGCACCACCCATGACAGCCTGCTGCTCGTCGACGAGGGGGGCGCGGGTTACCGGGTCGAACTGACCGATGTGCCGGTCGTGCGCAGCCGGGACCGAGGCACGGATCCGTCCCAGACCCTCGGCGAACCGCCGGCCGCGCGGCTGGTGGGTGCGGTCGTGCTGAGCGACAGGGCTGACGAGACGCTCGTTACTGTCTCGGCTCAGGGGCGGGTGAAGCGGACTCCGAAGGCTACCTACGACTCCCACACCTCGACGGTGCAGGCGGCGGGCGTGAAAGAGGGCGACCGCCTCGTGGGGGTTGCGACCTGTCGTGACGACGATGAGCTCTTCGTCGCACACAGTGGCGGGCTCGCGATCCGCTTTCCCGCCGCGGAGGTGCGCCCGATGGGCCGTACCGCAAGCGGTGTGATCGCGATGGACGTACCGCGCGGCGAGGAGGTCGTCAGCGTCACGGTGGCTGCGGGCCATGGTTCACAAGCCGACTACGTGCTCACGGTGGGCGCGGACGGGACCGGCAAGCGAACGCCACTCGACGAGTACCCCGTGCAGGGGCGGGGAGGCAAAGGTGTGCAGAGCGGTGTGAGGCGGCTGCTCTGGTGCGGGATCGAAGCGGACCTCCACCTCCAGGGGGAGCGGCCCGTGGTCGTCCGACCGGTCGACCTCGCCGAGAATCGGCGCACCGGCAAGGGGCGGCCGCTCGAAGTGCCGGTGAACCGGAGGATCGTCGCTGAGACGAAGTCACCACCGCACACGCAGCTGGTGGAGGGGTGAACGACTCAGGTCCTCTCCTGCCTCGCTTGCGCAGTGTCCCATCACGGCTCGTGGTGATGAGGCCTTTCTCATCCTCCAACTGAACGGCGTGCTCCGGCGATACCCTCCCAGCGCTGCTGCGCGACTCGGGGCGCAGGTCGGGCTGTGGCTGGGGTGAGGGCACCCGCTGGAGATTGGGAGGGGCATGCAGGAGCGTGTCATCGGCACACCACTGGCCGCAGTACCCCATTCTCCGGCCGATTGTTCGCCAAGAGCGACGGGCACGGTGCGCTGGTACAGCAGCGAAAAGGGCTACGGCTTCATCGCGGGCGACGACGGAGTGAAGCGCTTCGTGCGCTATTCGGACATCGACATGGAGGGATTCAAGGAGTTGACCGAGGGGCAGCGAGTGAGCTTCGAGGTCGGTGACGACGGGCGGGGGCCCGTCGCGCGCGACGTCTGCCCGCTGTGACGCTCGAGTTCATTCGGCGCTGATGAGGTTGACCTCGCCCTCGGCGTTGAGGACGTACAACTCTCCTGCTGCGTCCTCACCTAACGAGACGATCTGGCCGAGGTCTCCGAACCGGTCGCTGTAGTCGCGACTGTCGCTGACGCCGTGGACGGGGTCGTAGCGGAAGCTCCGCACCCATCCGCCGCAGAGATCTGCGTAGAAGTATGTGCCGGCCAGTCCAGGGATGCGAGTGCCGCGATAGACGTAGCCTCCGATCACCCCACAGTTGCCGTCACCGGTTGGGTATTCGAGCACCGGAAGCACGAGACCCTGGCGAGAGCAGCCCTGCCGGGGGCGGAAACAACGGCTGCCCTCGAGGATGGGCCAGCCGTAGTTCAAGCCGCCGGCGTCCGCGGGAGCGACGTTGATCTCCTCTGCAGCGTTCTGACCGACGTCGGCCAGGTAGAGGAGTCCTGCCTCCCGGTCAAACGAGAAGCGCCAAGGGTTGCGCAATCCGTACGCCCAAACCTCGGGCGCGCCTCGTACCCCGCCCAGGGTTCGCCCATCGGCGAAGGGGTTGTCGGGCGGGATGGCGTAGGGCCGACCGTCACCGGCGGACGGGGCGACATCGAGGCGCAAGAGCGAGCCGAGCAGGGTCATGGGGTTCTGACCGTTGTTGAACCGGTCTCCTGAGGCGCCGCCGTCCCCGAGCCCAAGATAGAGGTAGCCGTCCGGGCCGAACGCGACCATGCCGCCGTTGTGGTTGGAGGCTGGCTGCTCCGCTGTGAGAAGCAGCCGACCGCTGGCTGGGTCCGCTCGGTCGGGGTCGGTGGAAACGTGATATTCGGCGAGACGGGTGTCGCCGTCTTCCGCTCCGCTGTAGTGGATGAAAAAGCGACCGTTGCGGGCGTAGTCGGGGTGGAAGGCGAGTCCGAGTAGGCCTCGCTCTCCGTCTGTGCGGGTGAGATCCGAGATGTCGAGAAACGGCTGCGGCAGGAGCGAGCCGTCGCTGACGATGCGGATCTGGCCGGCCCGTTCGACGATGAAGAGCCGCGCGTCACTCGGCGGGGAAGCGAGTAAGAGGGGGAAGTCGAGGTCATCGGTGACCAGCTTCAAGCTGAGAGGTGGAGGCTCGACGAAGGGGAGGCCGACCGTCGCTGACGTGGTGGGGGATGGAAGGGCGGCCTGTGGTGGGCTCGTGGCGGGCGCCGTGGGTGCGGACGAGGGCTGAGCACCGCCCGAGCAGGCGACGGCGAGGAGGGCAGCGGCGAGAGCGTGGGCAGTGACGCGCCGGTAGCGCCGGGGGTGCGGGGGTGTCCCCCGCGAGGTCGGGCTCGCGGCCGGGCTCACTCCGACTCCTTCGAGTCCGAGGGTCCGAGGGAAGGCTTCCGTTTGCTGCCAGAGGCGTTGGAGGCGGGCTCCTCGTGCCATGTCCGTCGCTCACGTTCCTGGGTGTGGTCAACCACGAGCAGTTGGGCCCAGCGGGGCGGCTTCGTCGCGTGGCCCAGGTCGACCCCGACGAGGTGGCGGGTATGGGGCCCGCCGGCCCGGTCGAAGCTTCGAGCTCGTTCGAGGACGGCGAAATGATCCCCCGTGACGCGCTCGTGCTGACGCAGGTGCTCCTGCCAATCGGCCACCTCGAACAGCTCGGTCATGCGGTGTCGATGCTCGACGTTTCGGAACAGGCCCCACCGGAACGCTCCGGTCTGGTAGCGATGGGTCCGCAACTGCCGCATGACCGCCAAGAACTCGGCGCTGTCGGCAGGGTCGATCTCCCACTCGGTGACGACGACGACCGGGCCGCCGGGGATCCGTGCGGAGTCGTCGTGCTTGCCCGCCCAGTCGTCCGGCAAGGTCGGCTCGACGATTTCCGACAGGGCAGGCAGCTTGACGTGCCGGGCGGCGAGTCCGATGAAGACCGCCGGGGCGCAGAAGAGAGCGATCGTCGGGGCGGCTCCCATGATCTCAGCGACGGCGCCGGCGGCGAGGGATCCGATGGGGTAGAAGCCGGTGAAGGCCAGCAGATAGATGCCCATGGCCCGCCCACGCACCCAGCGGGGGGCGCTCAGTTGGACCGTGGCGTTCAGGGTCGCCAGCGTCCATACCCAAAAGAGGCCCAGGAGAGCGAGCAGAGGGCCGTTCAGGGGCGGGAACCGAACCAACCCGAAGACGGCTCCTGCGCTGCCGAATCCGGCGAAGGCCAGCGGGATGATGTGACGTTCGGTTATGAGCCGGCGGGCGCGTTCCAGCGAGAGGGCTCCGAGCAGCGCGCCAGCGCCGAAGCAGGCGTAGAGACCGCCGTAGCCTTGCGCGCCCAGGCCGAGCGCGTCTTGTGCGACGTTGGGCAGCAGGGTCTGAACTGACGCCGAGGTGAGGGCAAACAGGCTCGTGATGGCCACCACCTGTCGGATGAGCCCCGTGTGACGGACGAAGCGGAGGCCGGTGAGCATCGCCCGCCGCACCGGCACGGGTTCCTCGGCCCGAAAGGCGCCGCTCAAGCTCAAGGCTGCTGCGCTGACGAACAGATAGCTGATCCCGTTGAGAGCGAAGGCAAGGTCGGAGTGGCCGCCGCCGACCAGCAGCCCGCCGATGGCCGGCCCGAGGGCTCGGGCAACGTTGAACGTGCCGGACTGGAGCGAGACGGCGTTCGCCACGAGGGCGCGTGGGACGAGGTCTGGGACCGTCGCCTGGTAGGCGGGCAAGTTGATCGCCCCGGAGAGGCCGAGTCCGAGGCTGAGCACGACGAGCAGAGCCGGGGTCAGGGCACCGCCGTGGTCGAGCCAGGAAAGCACGAGCGCGAGTAGCGCGCTCGTGACGTTGACCCAGATGAGGATCGCACGCCGATCGACGATGTCCGCCAGAGCGCCGGCTGGGATGCCAGCGAAGAGACGGGGGAGGAAGGAGCTCGCTACGACGAGACCCACCATGAACGGCGAGCCGGTCAATTCGAGCATCACCCACGACGCAGCTACCGCGTGGAGGAAGAGGCCCAGCGCCGAGACGAACGTTCCGGCGAGCAGGCGACGGTAATCCACGAGCCGTAGAGGAGCGAAGGCGGAGGCGAGGGCGGAAGTGGAGCCCGGTACTTGGTTGGTCACAGGCGCATCCTCGCAGGAACGAACGGTGCCGCGCGATCGCTCTCGCCCGAGTGCACATGATCGCTGTGACCGTCGCCTCCCTAGCAGCAGCGAGCGCCAGGCGCGACAGCAACAACCAACTCTTCAACCAAGTGGTTGACAAACGCGCTTCCGTGGTTCTAGGCTTCTCAACCAGTTGGTTGAACACATGGAGGACGGCTTTGGGGTCTGATCCGCTCTCCCGGGTGTTTTCGGCCCTGGCCGATCCCATCCGGCGCGACATGGTGGCGCGGCTCTCTGTCGCGGATGCCACGGTGAGCGAGCTGGCAGAGCCCTATGACGTCACCATCCAGGCCGTTTCCAAGCACCTGAAGGTTCTGGAGGACGCCGGCCTGGTGAGCCGAAGCCGGGATGCTCAGCGCCGCCCGGTGCACCTCGAGGCAGAGGTCTTCGAACTCATGACCAAGTGGATCGAGCGCTACCGGCGCCAGGCGGAAGAGCGCTACCGACGCCTCGACGATCTCCTCCGGTCGATGCCGGACGAGATCGAAGCCCCACCGCCACCCCAACAACCCCAGGAAGGAGCACGGACATGACCACGACCACGCACGAGACCGGGATAACGGCCGATCCCGAGGTCCCCCTCATCCGTATCACCCGGGAATTCGATGCCGCGCCCGAAAAGGTCTTCCGGGCGCACACGGATCCCGAGCTCCTCGTGCGATGGCTGGGCCCTCGCAGTTATGACATGCGAATCGACCATTACGACTGCCGTACCGGCGGGTCATACCGTTATGTGCACGTCAGCGACGGCAACGAGTACGGCTTCCGCGGCTGCTTCCACGAGGTACGACCTAGTGAGCTGATCATCCAAACCTTCACCTTCGAGGGCGACCCGGATGGTGTCGCACTCGAGCGGCTCGTCCTCGAGGACCTCGGGGGCGGACGCACGCGACTCACGGCGACCTCGCTCATGGAGTCGTTCGAGGCCCGTGATGCCATGATCGCCAGCGGCATGGAGGAGGGCGTCCGCGAAAGCTATGAGCGCCTGGA
>JBHELG010000026.1:0-9741 GCA_046263195.1 Nitriliruptorales bacterium
CCTGGTAGGGGCCGCCATCGAGGAGCTCTACCCCGACCGGCTGGCCGAGCAGGTAGAGACCCTCGCCCACCACTACAGCGAGGGCCAGGCCTGGGACAAGGCGCTCGACTACCTCGTCAAGGCCGGCGACAAGGCCGCAGGCGCTTACGCGAACACCGAAGCGCTCGACTACTACCGTCGCGCCATCGACGTATGCGAGCGGCTCGGCGCGTTGCAGACCGCGGCAACAGTCGCCGAAAAGCGGGGCTTTCTGAACTTGACGGTGGGCGACGTCGACGCCATGGTCGCGGACTTCGACCGCATGCGCGAGCTTGGGCTGCGGCTCGCGGACCGACGCCTCGAGGGCAGAGCGCTCGCGCTCCGCGGCTTCGGCGAGGACTTCGCGCACGACCCCGAGCGCAGCGAGGAGACGCTGCGGGCCGCGCTCGCCATCGGCGAGGAGGGCTACGACGACGTCCGCCTGCTCGCCAGCGTCGTGCTCGTCGAGCTTCTCGCGACCATCAACCGCCACGACGAGGCCGACCGGTTCGCGAGCCTGGCTGCGGAGCTCGTGGAGAAGGTCGACGATCCCTTCGCCCAGGCGTGGTGGAGCATCATGGGGCTTCTACCGCGCTGGGCCGGACGCTTCGACGAGGCCCTCGCCCACCTCGAGCGCTGGCGTGGAGCCGCGGAGGCCAGCGGCAGCGCGACGATGACGCTCGCTCACCGCTGGGTGGAAGGCCTGGTCCGTGTCGAGCAGGGCAACTACGAGGTGGGGCTCACGCTGCTACGCGAGGTGGTGGACGAGGCGGAGCGGATTGGAGACGTTCTCATCTGGTCCCGGGCCCTGAACAGCGTGGGATGGGTATACGCTGAGCTGCAGGACCACGAGCGGGCGCTCGATTGGAGCCGCCGCGGAGTCGAGGCGTCACAGCAGATCGAGGCGCCCGATTACGAGATCGAAGGCAACGCCCGCGTCAACCTCGCGGACGCCCTGCTCGCGCTGGGCCGTTTCGAGGAGGCCGGAGAGCAGTTCGAAGTGGTCGAACACATTGCGCGCGACCCAACCCCCGCTCAGCGCTACATGCTGTGGCGCTACTCGCAGCATCTGTTCCACAGCTACGGCGAGCTGTGGCTGGCCCGGGGCGATGCCGAGAAGGCGCGCGCGTATGCGGACGAGTGCCTCGCGCTCGCCGAGCAGAGCGACAGCCGCAAGAACATCGTGAAGGGCCGGCGCCTACGGGGGGAGGCCCTGCTCGCCGAGGGGAGGGTGGCAGAGGCCGAGGAGGAGCTCAATGCCGCCCTCGGTGTCGCGGCCCAGATCGGCAACCCCACACAACTTTGGAAGACCCATGCCGCGCTCGGCCGTCTGCGTGAGGCGCAGGGCCACCTCGAGCAGGTGCGTGATGCCTACGAGCAGGCGCTGGCGGTGATCGAAGGAGTGGCAGCGGGGCTCCACGACGAGGGGCTCCGCGCCACGCTGCTCCGCTCGCCGCAGGCAGAGAGCCTCCGACGCGCGCTGGGCCCATGAGCGACATGTACATCACCGGAGACGAGCAGGCCGACCGTCTCCTCGCTACGAACCCGCTCGCGCTGGTCATCGGGATGTTGCTCGACCAGCAGGTGCCGATGGAGTGGGCCTTCCGGGGTCCCGCCCGGCTGGCCGAGCGGTTGGGGGGTGAGCTCGACGCGGCCGCCATCGCGTCGATGGATGCAGCCGAACTCGACGAGATCTGCCGGCAACGCCCCGCCATCCACCGCTTCCCCGGCGCTATGGCGAAACGCGTCCACGCCCTCTGCCGCCACCTCGTCGACCGCTACGACGGGCGGGCCGAGCGCGTGTGGGCCGAGGCGGAGACCGGACGGGAGCTGTTCCAGCGGGTGAGGGCCCTGCCGGGCTTCGGAGACGAGAAGGCACGGATCTTTGTGGCGCTGCTGGCCAAGCGCTTCGGAGTCGGCCCGGCGGGGTGGGAGGAAGCGGCGGCACCTTTCTCCGACGCTGTGCCGCGGTCCGTCGCTGACATCGACTCGCCCGAGATGCTCGCACAGGTGCGCGACTGGAAGCGGGCTCAGAAGGCGCGAGGCAAGGGCAAAGCGGACTAGGAAGAGCTGCGCGCGGGACCCGGGCGGTTCTGCCAGCAAGAACAGACTGGCACCGGTCGCGCTGGGCTTTCGCGCTGGTGGCAGCGTCCGCAGCCGGGCGCTGTGCTCGTAGGCAAAGGCAAGAGCGCTCTACGCCTTCACGACGAGGGTGCGGGCGAACTTGTCGTGGAACCCTTGATGGAGGGGAGTGTCGCCGATGTAGGTCATGAGCCCTGCGAGCACGAGAGCGGCCTGGCCGGCGGCCGCAAGAACCACCACGGCGAAGCTGGGGACCCACGCCAGGACCTGAGGGACGTAGAAGAGTACGTGCCGCTTCAGCGCGGTCATGTAGTCGATTGCCGAAGAGTCGGCTCGAACCGCTCGGATGCCGAACACCATCTTTCCGACCGACTGTCCTCGGCGGCCCTCCATGAGCGTCCAGTAGCCCAGGTGAAGCGCGAGCGTCAGAAGCGTGGCAGGCAGCGCTGCCAGGCCGAGGCGAGGCCCTCCCTCCCCCGGAGAGCCAGGTCGCACAAAACCTCCGAATCCGAGCCAATCGAGCAGCAAGCCCACCACAGCGCCCAGGATGGCCAGGACGAGGAAATCAGTGACGTCCGCGCTGAGCCGCCGGCCGACCTCGGCGATCTGATCCACCCCCGAGGTGGGAGCCCCGTCGCGGCCCGTTTCAGGGGTCGTGGTGGCGTGTGGAGGGTCCAGCTGATGGTCCTGCCCCAGAGGGCCCTGGCCCGGATGTGACCCGCCCTCTCCGATGCGAGCAGGAGACCGGCCTCGACGGTCATGACCCGAAGGTTCAGGCGGCAGCGGCCCGGTCATAGGCGCCTCCTGCAGGGTCTGAGCGGGTGATGTGCTCTCTGTGATCCAACTGATACCTTGCGTGTTGTCGCAGTGGTCCACACGCGTGCGGTGCATCCTCGAAGGGTCTCGCGCAGATGTCACGTGGGAGCCGAAGACGTGCGCCTGCCGAACGCATCGGCGGGGCGAACCGTTTCCGGCGCGGGCGCTGGCGGGATTCAGGCGCTACGTGGTACCGGCGTCCGATGCTAGCGCTGCTACTCGTGCCAGCATCGCTCCTGCTGCTCGGGGCGCTCCTCGCTGCGATCTACCTGTTCAGCAACGTTCCCCTTCCAGAGGACGTTGCGCCTCAGGCGACGCGAGTACTCGATCGTCACGGTCAGGAGGCCGGCTTTCTCAGCCCTCAGGCCGTCGACCCGGTGCCACTCGAGCAATTGCCACCGCACGTCCCACGATCCGTCCTCGCTGCTGAGGATCGCTCGTTCTACCGCCACGCCGGTGTGTCGGTCACTGGAACAGTGCGGGCGCTAGTCACGAACGTGCAGGCAGGAAGGGTCGAGCAGGGCGGCTCGACGATCACGCAGCAGTACATCAAGAACGCGGCTGTGGGCACCGAGCGCACCTTCAGGCGCAAGGCGAAAGAGGCGGTCTTGGCGGTCAAGCTCGAGCGCCGCTATTCGAAGGACGAGATCCTCGCCTTCTATCTCAACACCGTCTACTTCGGTCGCGGCGCCTACGGCGTCGAGGCTGCGGCGCGCACGTATTACGGAGTCCCAGCCCAGCACCTGAACCTCAACCAGGCCGCAACACTCGCTGGCATCATCCGGGCGCCCGAACGCCTCGATCCCGCCACCCAGTCCGAGGATGCGAATGCACGTCGCATCTACGTGCTCGACGGGATGGCCGAGGAGGGCTGGCTGACTGCGGTCGAGCGCGACGGGCTCGTCCGCGCCGGGCTGCCAGCGACTGCTTCCCGTCAGCGTGCTGACCACGGCCCCGCCGCCTACTACCTCGACGCGGTCCGTGCGGAACTCGCAGCGAAGCTGGGCGAGGAGCGGGTCTACAGGGGACTGACCGTCCGCAGTGAGCTCGACCAGGACATGCAGAGCGCGGCCCAACGCATACTGGCCGCGAAGGTCGCCGAGCTCCAGCGTGAGCAGAAGGGCAAACCGGTGACTGGCGCGATCGTCTCAGTCGATCCGGCGGACGGCGGAGTGCGGGCGCTGGTGGGCGGGCCCGACTTCGCCGTCCAACCCTTCAATGCCGCCATACAGGGCCTGAACCAGGCCGGTTCGGCTTTCAAGCCGTTCGGGCTGGCCGGCTTCGTGAACGACGGCTTCTCTCCCGAGTCGCGCTTCCCGGCGCCAGCGGAACTGGCCGTGCCGTTTCCCGGGGCGCAACCCTACGAAGTGAGCAACTTTGGCCGTAGAGGCTTCGGCGAGCAGACCGTTCGCGAGGCGACGCTCACGTCGACGAACACCGTCTACGTGCAGATGGCCGCGAAAATCGGTCCCGACGCAGTCAAGGAGATGGCGGTACGAGCCGGGATCGACGACGACCTACGAGCGTTGCCATCGCTCATCCTCGGCACTGCCGACGTGGGCGCCGTGGACATGGCCGAGGCTTACGCAACCTTCGCGGCCGATGGGGTCCACCACGAGCCCCGACTGGTGCGCAGAGTGGAGGACCGGACGGGTGTGGCGGTCTCAGACACCAAGCCCGAGAACACGCGGGCGATGGATTCGAACGTGGCCCGGGCAGTCAGCGACCTCCTGGAGGACAACGTGCGGCAGGGGACGGGCAGGGCCGCCCGAATAGGACGCCCCGCAGCGGGAAAGACGGGCACGACAGACGACAGCAGGGACGCCTGGTTCGTCGGCTACGTCCCCCAGCTGTCCACCTCCGTGTGGTTGGGAACGCTCGACAACACCCCCATGAGTGGGGTCACCGGGGCGGGTATCCCTGCCGAGACTTGGGGCGAGTACATGGCGGAGGCGGTTGAAGGACTGCCGGAGGAAGACTTCCCCGCTCCCGATTACGCCGGCCTGACCGTTCTCAACCCCCTCCCTCCACCACCGCCGCCGCCGGTCACGAGGCACTGCCCGGGTCCGAGTGGGCAGATGGGCGAGGTCCTGCTGCCGCCGGACGCGCCGTGCCCACCGCTCTCACCGGCCCCCGCCCGCACGCCACCCGGCGGCGCTTCAGAGGCGGATGCAGTCCCCAGTCCGGCGCCGGTCAAGACCCCGAATCCAGGCCAGGGAGGATCCTTCCCCACCCCCTCCCCGAGTCGATTCGGGCGGGTCGGAACGCCATCGAACTGAAGCTGTTCGACCAGAACGACGCGCGCAACGCCCGGAAGGGTAGCCCCGGCGCAAGGGCGGGAGCCCAGGCACGCCCGGCGAACCTCCGCCTAAAGTCCGAGATCCCGCAGGTCCACAACGGCGCCATTGTCGAGGTCCCGTCCGAGGACCTCCCAGATGCCACGAGCGGCATCCCGAGGGTCACGCAGCTCACCCCGCTCGTACTTCTCGATGAACTTGTCGACGTTGGGAAAATCCTCAGGGTCAGTCTCTCGGATGCGTTCCTGCATGGCGGTTGCGACGGTCCCGGGGGCCACCGCGATGACCCGGCAGCGGTCCCCCCGTTGTGCCCGCTCGGCGCCTACCGTTCGCACCCAGTGCTCGACCGCCGCTTTTCCCGCACAGTACGCCGACCAGCCCGGATAGACGCTCGTCGCAGCTCCCGACGTCATGACGACGATGTGAGCCTCGAGGTCGCGCCCCGCGACCGCCCGCACAAACGCGTCACCCAGCACCTGCGGTGCCGCGCTGTTGAGGACGACCTGGTCGATGTAGGCCTCGCCATCGACCTCTCCCGCAAACCCGATCGGCTGCAGGGTCGCGGAGCAGTGGATGAACAGCGCCCGTTCACCCTCGAAGCCGTCGAGTTCCTTCGCGAACGAATCAGCCGCCGTCTGCCACCCGGACCGGCTCGACAGGTCGGCGGCGACGTGCTCGAGTCCTTCGGCACCGCTGCGACTGATGTCGATGACCCGGGAGTCAGCCCAGGGAAGCGTGTCGGCGAGAGCACGCCCTATGCCCCCTGAGGCTCCGGAAATCCAAACGAGTGTGCCAGTCATGTCCTGAGCCTAACGTCCGAACGGGACCATGTTCCTGCTCCCTGCCACCGCCGGATGCTGGTGTGTCGCGCACGTCCAAGCGTCAGTCCGGCCGGAAGAGCGCACGAGGAAAACCGGACCGACCACACAGGACCTGTACGGTTTGGCCAGGCGAGAGGGAGATCGCGGAGAGGATGCCTGACTCGTGCTTGTTCTGTCGCATCGTGGCCGGGGAGGAGTCCGCCGAAGTCGTCGCTGAGACGAACGAGATCGTCGTCTTCCGTGACGAATATCCGAACGCCCCGGTGCACCTCCTGGTGACGCCCCGTGAGCACATCGCCTCCGCACACGAGTTGAGGGAGGAGCACAAGGACCTCATCCTGGACTGCATCCTCATCGCCCAACGCATGGTCGAGCAGGAAGGCATCGGCGAGGGCTACCGCATAGCCACGAACGTCGGCAGCCAGGGCGGGCAGACCATCCCCCACCTGCACTTCCATGTGCTCGGAGGCAAGCAGTTGGGGGCGGTGGACGGGGCCTGACCGATGAGGGCGGGAAGAGTCGCTGCTCAGGCTAGTGGCGCTACGGCGAAGCCCACCGAGAAGCGTCGGCACCAGATCGTGACGCTGCGATAGCGGGTGAGGTCGACGCCCGGGGGCACGGGGTAGTTGTGGTTGCCCTGGTTCGCCTTCAACGGCCCAAGGTCGACGAAATCGTCGTTCAACTCCGAGGCTCGAGCGTGAGCCGGAGCAGCCGAGAGATACACGCGCAGGTCCGGCCCGTTCGAGGTGTCGAGGTTCTCGAAGCGCACGACGTGTGACCCATCCGCCAGGCGCACGAGGGAGGCACTGCCACGGGTCGTGTGCTCGAGTGACCGGAACGTGCCATGAGCGACCACCGCGGGAGCCTGCTCCGGCGAGGAAGGTCGTTCCGGCTCCCCGCCTGGTGCTTGCGCGGCGACCGCCGGGGGAGGCGGGAGAGCCTGATCAGATGCCACGACGGCCTGCGGTGGTCCGACCGACAGCGACTCGTCCACACGCGCGTCGATCAGGAGCTTCTGTGGCTGGAACCATACGAGCA
This sequence comes from Nitriliruptorales bacterium, assembly GCA_046263195.1. Lineage (GTDB taxonomy): Bacteria > Actinomycetota > Nitriliruptoria > Nitriliruptorales > JAHWKO01 > JBHELG01. Next base: position 7,073 of record JBHELG010000026.1, read on the forward strand.
CGATCACGGCGAGGGTGAGCCCTCCGAGCAGCGTGAACATGGTCGCGACGGGGTGGTCGGAGATGATCCGGCGCACGGCCACGGTTCCTCCTCTTCAAAGCAGGGTCGTCAGGTAGAACCCAGGGGGATTGGCGACCGTTCCGTTGCCGGGAGACGTTCAGGGCTTGTTCATATTTCGATTTGGCGGCCGCGAGTCGAGACCGTGCCCGTGACCGTTTCGACCGGGGGGAAGTGTTGCGCCAAAGCCTTAGGGGGTCCTAACCTCGTGCCTATGTACGTCTGCCACTGTCGGGTCGTGACGGACACCCAGATCCGCGAGGCAATTCGCTGTGGCGCCGGCGACGTCTGTGCGATTGCGGAAGCGTGCGGCGCCGGAGGCCGCTGCGGAGGCTGCCTACCGGCGGTACGGCGTCTGCTTCAGGAGTATGGTCTGCCGGCTGACGGACCGAGCTCCGCAAGGACACTGCGGGCGCAGCTGCTCCAACGCCATGCCATGGCTGCGCTGACCGGGAGCAGCGAGCTGACAGCTGCGTCTCCTTCTCCCCAACCGGTCTAGGCAGCGAAGGCACCACAGCCCGCTGACGACACCGGCGAGAGATGAGCGTGCTCCGGGTCTTCGCAGCGTGCTGATTTGCGTTGAGCGCCCAGTCTCGTGCACCGTTCGCATATGAGGCTCTACGCGAAACAGACGAACGGCCGTTCGTCTGGGTAGGTTTTGTAACGCTAGAGACTGGGAAGTTAGCGCAACGTGAAGTTCATGGGGGTCAGCCGTCCCCTTCGGATGGCGATGCATAGTGGGCCTTCGTAAGCTCGTCCTGTCCCGCCGGTCAATCGCTCTCGTGATTGCACGCCTCTGGGACGGTCAACATCGCGATCGGAGGTCACATGAGGGGCGATGAACGGATCATCGAGTATTTGAACGACTACCTCACGCGCGAGCTTACGGTCGTGAACCAATACTTCCTCGGCGCGAAGATGATGGAGAACTGGGGACTGGGTGGTCTGGCGAAGGTCTTCCGGGACGTCTCGTTGGAAGAGATGCGTGACGCCGAGCGCATCATCGAACGGATCCTCTACCTGAAGGGTCACCCGAACCTACAGCGGTTGGGCACAGTGAACGTGGGCGAAGACCCGGTGGAGCACCTGCGGCTCGCCGCGGAATCCGAACGGGCGGCCATCGACGAGCTGCGCCGGGGTGTCGAGCTTGCCCGCGAAGTCGGCGACTACGGCACCCGTGAGATGGTGGCCGACATGCTCGAGGAGGAAGAAGAGCACCTGTGGTTCTTCGAACGGCAGCTCGACGTCGCCGAACGGGTCGGTGTGGACAACTTCCTGGCCAACTACGTCGGATGAGGGTGGCCGCGGGGGGACAGCCGGGAGCTCGAGCAGGGGGTGAATAGAGAAGGCTACTCGTCGTCCTCCTCGAACTCGTACTCCTCGAAGTCCTCCTCCTCGGCGAGAAGCGCCTCCACCTCTCCCGCCATCTGGACGTCCCGGTCGGTTACCGCATCGGCCGAGTGGGTCCGATAGGACACCACGACTTCGTCGTAATAGACCTCGATGTCGGGGTGGTGGTTCGCCTCCTCCGCCAGGTCGGCGACGTCGTTCACGAACTCGATTGCCTCCCGAAAGGACCCGAGAGAGTAGGTCTTCGTGATTGCTTCGCCGTCGTACTCCCATCCGGGCAGGTCGGCGAGCGCCGTCTCGATCTGCTGCTCACTGAGTGCTTCCATGCCTGGCATTGAAGCCCAGGCCACCCTTTCGCGTCACGGGCGAATTACCGGACCGCCGGCCCTCGAGCCTATGGTGCCAACGGGGGCAGTTCGCGCGGAGACGTAACTCCTGCTGGGACGACAAGGAGCACGAGATGGACGTCGGTGGAGCCCGCGAGTTCCTGCGCCAGCACCACCGAGCCGTCATCGCGACCTTCCGGCGTGGTGGAGGGCTGCAGATGTGCCCGGTCCTGACCACGGTCGACGAGGAGGGGCGGGCGATCGTGTCGACGCGGGAGACCGCCGTCCTGACGAAGAACCTGCGCCGCGATCCAAGGGCCCATCTGTGCGTCTTCACGGACGCCTTCTTCGGCGACTGGGTGCGTGTGGACGGCACCGCCGAAATCGTGTCCCTGCCCGACGCGATGGAACCCCTCGTCGACTACTATCGGCGGGTCGCCGGCGAGCACGACGACTGGGACGACTACCGCGAAGCGATGCGCAAGGAGCAGCGGGTGCTCGTGCGCATCACCATCGAGGAGACCGGCCCCGACGTCGCCGGCTAATACCCGGGGCCTCGAACATCACTTGGTGGGTCGCCATGCAACCCTGGTCACGTCTCGCGCAGATAACCGCTCTCGGGGCGACGATCCTGCTCCTCGTCGGCCTGGCGGTGCTCGTCCCTGGCGCCGAGCGGACGTCCTCGCCCTGCCCCGCCGGCTACCGGCTGGTCGACGCCCGCGAGCTGCGCGAGGAGTTCCGGCCAGGTGTCTTCGCCGAGGGGGGCGAAGAGGAGGGCGAGCGGGCCGAGAGAGCAGAAGAGGGCGAGGAGGGTTCCGAAGAGCCCATCTGCATGGCGTCGAAACATCCTGAGCCGCTGGCCGAGATCGCGGGCGTCCACGCCCAGCGCGCGGCCCGGGTGACGGCCCCGTTCGGCGCGCTTCCCGAGGGAGTGTT
>JBHELG010000027.1:0-5873 GCA_046263195.1 Nitriliruptorales bacterium
CTAGTGTCCTGAGTCGGAGATCCGCTCGCAATATCCCGCGAGCGTCTCGAGGATCTCGTCGGCGGTCTTGTGCCAGACGAACGGACGAGGGTCGTCGTTCCAGGTGGCGATCCACGAACGGATGGCGGTCTCGAGTTCCCTGGTTGAGCGGTGGGTGCCACGCCGCAGCCACTTGTCGGTGAGCTCGGCGAACCACCGCTCCACCAGGTTGAGCCATGAGCTGTACGTCGGGGTGAAGTGCAGCGTGAAGCGAGGGTGGCGCACGAGCCAGCGGTGGATCTCAGGCGTCTTGTGCGTCGAGGAGTTGTCGACGATGACGTGCACGTCCAAGTGGGCGGGGACATCGCGGTTGATGACGTTCAAGAACTTGCGGAACTCGACGGCGCGGTGGCGGGTGGTGAGGTTGGCGATCACCTTGCCGGAGGCGACGTCCAGGGCGGCATAGAGGTTGGTGGTGCCGTTGCGGACATAGTCGTGGGTGCGCCGCTCGGGCGTGCCCGGGCGCAACGGCAGCACGGGGGCGGTGCGGTCGAGGGCCTGGATCTGGGACTTCTCGTCCGCGCACAGCACCAAGGCGCCCTCGGGGGGGTTCACGTACAGCCCTGCGACGTCGCGCACCTTCTCGACGAACTGCGGGTCGGGCGACAGCTTGAACGTCTCGGTCTGATGGGGCTTGAGCCCGAACGCCCGCCAGATGCGGCTCACCGCCGACTGGCTCATGCCGGTGGCCTTGGCCATCGAGCGCGTCGACCAGTGGGTGGCGTCAGGGGGCGTCTCCTCGAGCGTCTTGATGATCACCCGCTCGACGTCGTCGTCGGTGATGGTGCGGGGCGCTCCCGGGCGGGGCTCGTCGGAGAGCCCCTCCAGCCGACGGGCGATGAACCGCGTGCGCCACTTGCGCACCGTCGCCTGGTTCACGCCCAGCCGCTGGGCGACCTGGTAGTTGGGCACTCCCTCGGCGCAGGCCAGGACGATGCGACACCGCAGCGCCAATGCCTGCGCGCTGTTCGGCCGGCGCGCCCATCGCTCGAGCGTCTCGCGCTCCTCATCGGTGAGGACCAGCTCCGCCTTCGGACGACCACGAGCACCGATAGGTGGAGCTTACGTCGCTCGTCGGCAAATCGCGAGTATCTTCTGCCTCAGGACACTAGGCCGCTTTGCCGGAGGACTGCCGGGTCCAACTCCGCGACGACCTCGCGGTGTTCGAACTGGAGGCATCCGCTTATGGGCGCGGCGTCGACCCGCCGGTGGAGTGGCCGCCTGACGACGCCTGAGACCAGGAGCGAGTCGGGGAGATACGCCTTCCTACTGAGTTACTGCTCACACGACCCGACGTGGCTGTGACGTTTAGCCAAGATCGGACATAGTGATCGATACAGGGACTTCGGCGGGTTGAGCTCCCCAGCCCTCGACCCGCCGAACCCTCAGTAGTTCTGCATTGACGCACGCGTCTCCTCGATTACAGAGCGGGCGAACCGCCGGTGGCCGCCGAGAGTCACGACGTAGGCGATCCGGCCGGCGTCAGCCCAGCGGCTGACGGTCTTAGGTGAGACGCTCAGGAGCCGCGCCGCCTCTCCCGTGGTCAGGTACTCGTCGTCGCGTTTTGCCCCAGCCTTGCGTGGCACCGCCGTCTCCCCAAGCCTCACGCCAGCCTAGTAGTCGCGTTGCCCTCAAGGCCCGCACGAGGGACAACGGCGACCACGGCTCGAAGATCGCTCGCTCAATCGACGCCATCAGCGAGCGATCGAGCTTCGCCATGAGGAGGGGCACCTGAGCGATACAGGTGAACGGCACGCCCTACGAAACGCAGGGGGACGTGTGACGTGGCGCACCGAAGGCAGCTATAGCCCGGGGCTCTCCCCTGTTACGGACCCTTGCGACGGTCACGCATCCAGTGACAGACGATCACGAGGGCGGCGCCGGCCTCTTGGACGACGTGTTGCACCCGCTCGAGGTGGGCGCCCATCTCGTAGAGGTCGCTTCCTCGGGCTCCTCGGGCAGCAAGGTACAGCGGGTCGACGATCACGAGTCGGGCCGGGTACTCCCCGAGCTCGGCGCCGATGGCTGCCACGTGGTCCTCGCTCGTGAGATGCGGGACCCGGAAGCACAGCCGGATCGGCAGATACTCGGTCACGACGCCTCGGGCTTCCCCGATAGCTCGGAGACGCCGGACCATCTTCCGCTCGCCCCCCTCCCCGAGGAACCCGAGGACAGCTCCCGGCTTCGCACAGACGTACTCACCCATCCACCGCGATCCCGAGGCGACGGACACGGCCGCGTCCAAGCTGGCCCAGGTCTTGCCCGCCTTGTCCTCGGCGGCCACGACGCCGTAGGCATCGGCGGGCCAGACCGGCGAGAAAGCCAGCCGGGATCGGGAGCGGCGTCGACTCTTGCAGCGATCTCGGCGAGCGACGAAATGGCGAGCGGTCGACGCTGTTGGCTTCCTGCGGAACCGTTGCCCGACTCCCCGCCGGAAGGCATCTCGTCGTCCCATTGGCCGCTGCCGGCGAAGTCCTCCTCCACCTCGGCGAGCACCCGGCTCACCGAGTCGTCGCTCACGCCGACACCCCTCAAGGCTGGCACGCCCCGGAACGGAGCCCGCTGGCGATCGTCGCTTCGACCTCCGAACCGTGCAAGCCGGCCCGCGCCGCGGCGTCGATGAGTCGGCTCACGACCAGCTCGAGGGGCAAGGCGCCGCCGGCCACCAGCTGACCCAGAGCGAACGCCGAAGCGTTCAGCTGGTGATTTCGTTCGCCGACAGGAGCCATTGCCACGCGGCCGAGCTCAACTTCAAGGGGCCCGCGCGGCGTAGGCGCCGAGGCGTTGCGACGGGATCGAAAGTGCGCGGGCTGGTTCGACTTCTCGCCTCGGGAAGACAAACTCAGCGAGCCAGTCAGGGAGGGGTTCGAGCGGCTCATCGGGTCCAGCGCCGGGCGCCCAGAAGTAGCGCTCGCCTGACGGATGCACAGAGGGCGGAGCCACGATGTAGCCACCGTCGCCTCGGTAGTCGACATGCGAGACGATCCCCGCGCGGTTCCCGGCGCCAGCTGGCGAGTGCAAGAGATGCCATCCACCCCCGCCGGTCACGGCCTCTGGCCCCCACGTCATCGGCCGGTCTGCCCGAACGGTGTTCAGGGCATCCAGGCCCTTGGGTCCGTCGATGTCGACGACGTCGAAGGTGACGCCCGTACGGAGTCCGATGTTGGCGGCCGGGCACCTCGCCCACCAGGCCCGAATCGTCTCCTCGTTCGTCGTGGCGTCGTGAAGACCCTTGCCGCCATCTCTCTTGGCGATCAGCGGCAGCTTCCCCCGAGGTGCAACTGGGAAGACCGGCCATCCAAGCTCCCGGGCGTAGTACAGAGCGTCGTCAAGATGAGTGGTCACGACACCCGGAGACAGCTGCATTCCCGGCACTCGGGGAGCAAGGCATACAAGTAGTCATAGACGACGTCGTTTGCCTCTGACGTCCACAAGAACCCTCGCCCGGTTGCCTCATCCGCGGCCTTGCGCTGCTGGCGCTCCGGTTCTGTCTGCTCCCACTCGGCGATCAGCTCGTCACCTGTGAGGAGCTGTCCCACATCGAACTCGGCTGGGCCGGCGCTGTCGACGGACTCGCCGTGGGTCCAGCCCACGAGCTCCATGAGTTGCTGCTTGAGGCTCCGCTGGCCGGCTCGGCCGTACCAGACGCCGTTGGCACAGAAGCGAGATCCGGCCGGTGTCACGCCCCGCACCTCCGCTTCCAGCTCCGCCAGCTTCGGCTCTGCTGCGACCAAGAGCGGCCATGTGATCATCTCGAGGTCGACAAGGCGGTCGAACCGTCGCCGGAGTCGCCGTTCAATACGATCGACGAGAACCTCGAGGAGCCCGACCTCACGTCGCAAGAGGCCAACGTGGACACGCCAGACGAGAAAGTTCACAAGTCGTTCTTGCCGTCGAGATGCAGCACTTCGAGAACGGCGCGCCTTGGCCACCGATAGCAGCGACCCAATTTCAGCGGCCGAACAGGGCAGCTGTTCGAACGAACCTGCTGGAGGAGCGACCAGTAGCTGCAGCCAAGCAACTCTGCCGTCTGGTGACCGTCGAGCGTCGGCGGCAGTTCCCTAACGTCGTCGATCTTCACTGCAGCACCCGGCCAGCTGAATCGAAGACCCACTCTTCGGGAACGTGGCAGAGCGCAGAGAACGCCTCGCGGTAGCGCTTCGAGGCTGGGATCTTGCCGGCCTCGATCTTTGAGGCGTAGGGGCGACTCACCTTGGCACGACGAGCGAGTTCGGTGATGGTGAACCCAGCGTGGCGCCGGTGCTCCTCGTGCTTGGTGACCAAGCGAACGTGGACAACCCGTTGCTTCTCTGTTACGGGCGTAGTACGTCCACAGAACGAACGTACCCGGCGACCCGTGCCGAGAGGAAGCACTTTGGAGTCACATTTCCGTACTACGCCTAGGAGTCGGGAGAAACCGGCACCCCCTCTTGAGATCTGGCCGGACGCACCCCTCCCGACACCCGAACCGGTTCTAGTGCGCCCGGTCGAGCTCGTCGCAAACGCCTTACTTGTCTTCGACGAGACCACACCGCCGACGTTCTCGGGTCCTCCGGACAACCGCGTCATCGAGACAAGGGGTTGTCTTGGTGAATTGGTTGAGATCCCTGATGAGACAGTACTCCGCGAACTACGCCAACTGGATGTCGACAGCCCGGAGGCCGTAAGAGACTTCGTCGCTCGTTTCGGGATGGTCGGACGACACAAATGAGTCGACTTGCCGGCGATCGCCCGCGATGCCTTTACCGTCGAGGTAGACGAAATACTGGCAAGGAGGTCGGCCTCTAACGTGCGTCACGTTCTCGAAGTAGCTATGCACGTCTCATGGCTGCGAACCGCGGTCGAACACTGGCTGATGTGGGCGGACGGCGACGCCGACGACAAGGCATTTGAGGATCTTTGGATGGGTTACGTAGAGACGCAGGCGGAGGCCTGGACCCTCTTCGCTGGTGTCCTAAATGCCGGGTTGACTCCCTATCAACTGCAAGTCCGCATGGGCGGGGTTGGGCCCCGGAGAGACCGGGACCACAGACCTACAACGTGTTGTGCTTGCAGCTTGCTCGTCTCCTAGGTGAATCGCCGATTCTGCGCACGTGTGCAAATGAGACCTGCCGTCAAGTCTTCATCCGACAGCGAGGGCGCTCAGAAGCCGGACAACACCGCAATCGAGGAGTCTTGTACTGCGATAGGGCCTGCGCCCGTGCGCAGGCCGCACGTCAGCTTCGTCGTCGACGCGCGGCTGAGAGAACGGAGAACGAGTGAGCCAGCGAGGCAGCATACGCAAGCGCGGCGAGACGTGGACGGCCTACTGGTTCGTCAACGACGCCGACGGGAAACGCCGCCAGCGCACGAAGGGCGGATTCCGAACGAAGCGGGAGGCACAGGGGCATCTGAACGACGTGCTTACCGCCGTTCAGCATGGAACCTACAGCGAGCCCAGGAAGATGACGCTCGCCGTCTTTCTGCGGCAGGAGTGGCTCCCGACGCTCACGCAACGAGCTTCGACCCGCGCCAGCTACGAGACGGTGGCCGAGCGCTGGATCATCCCGAGCCTTGGCGGGATCCTTCTGCCCAGCCTCACGCCGGCGCACGTCCAGCGACTCCTCGACGAGCTCCGGACGATGGGCGGCCGTCGAGGTAGTGGACTTGGGCCTCGTTCGGTCCAGTACGCCCTGGTGGTCCTCAAGATGGCAACTCGCCCATGCCGTCGCCCAGGGGTTCATCCCCCGGAACCCGGCCTCATCGGTGAGGCGGCCCCAAGCCCGGGCCGCCGAGATGCAAGCGTGGACTGCCGATGAGGCCGCCGCGTTCCTCGATCAGGTCGCCGACGACCG
>JBHELG010000028.1:0-8900 GCA_046263195.1 Nitriliruptorales bacterium
CGGGCCCGGCAGCTGCGATGACCGCGCTCGGCGGCGTGACGCTCGTCGTCTGCTGGTTCGCGCTCAGCGCGCTGCCGCTCGGCTGGGTGGCCACACATAGGCCTGAGCTCTACACGGCCGTGGCGCTCGGAGGGTTCGGCGCACGGCTCGGCGGCTTCGCGCTCGCCATGGTACTGCTCGAGCCGGTCGAGGCCCTCGACGGCGCTGCCTTCGCGGGCACGGTCGCCGTGGGGGTCGTCGCCCTGCTCACTGCCGAGGGCCTCCTCATGCTCCGCCGCCCCGAACTGTGGCGGATGGAGTCGGCCCGCATCCCGACCCGTCTCGAGGAGGCCATGCGGAAGGTGAGTCGGGCCGAGGGCACCGGGCCTGACCGGGCCACGGCCACAAGCGACGGCAAGGAGAGGCCGTGACGACGTTCCTCGCCCAGTTTCAGATGCCTCCGGTTACCGAGCTCTTCGAGTACCCACCCTTCGTGGGCAAAGAATCGATCTTCGGGTTCAACCGGGTCTCGCTTCTCATATTCGTGGGGGTCTTTCTCCTCGCTGGCCTCTTGCTCATCCCGATGCGCAAGGCGCAGGTCGTGCCTCGCAAGGCCCAGCTGCTGGTCGAAAGTTCCGTCCAGTTCGTCCGCGACTACATTGTCATCGAGGTGATCGGCCCGCAAGGGCTGCGATGGGTTCCGTACCTCACGGCCCTGTTCCTGTTCATCTTGACGATGAACGTCTTCGAGGTGATCCCTTACATAATCTTCCCACCGACCGGGCGCATGGCGATGCCGTTCATGCTCGCGATGATAACCTGGACGATCTTCCTCTTCGTGGGGATCAAGGAGCAGGGCTTCGGCACCTACTTCAAGAACATCGCGATCCCGAGCGGCGTGCCGAAGACCATCCTGCCGCTCCTGGCGCCGATCGAGATCATCTCGACCCTCATCGTGCGTCCTTTCACGCTCGCCATCCGACTCTTCGCGAACATGATGGCGGGCCACATCCTGATCGCGATCGTGTTCATCATGACCGACTCCTTCCTCTTCAACATGGAGTACCTTTCGTTCCCGCCCAGCCCGATGCTCATACCGTTCGGGATCATCACGCTCGGGGTCGGGCCGATGGTCGTGGCGTTCGAGCTCCTCATCGACCTCCTGCAGGCCTACATCTTCGTGATCCTCACCGCCGTCTACATCGGGCGTTCCATGAATCCAGAATGACGACCGCGTCCGGCCGGGTCGCCCGCGAGCCGGGCGAACGCGCTCCGCCGACGTCGCGCGAAAAGGAGGCCTCACAGTTGGGACCAGCACTCAATATGCTCGGAGCGTTGTTCTTCGCGCAGGACCTGCGCACGACCCGCGCCCCCCCGAGGTCGGCTCTTGCGTCTTCGAGGTCCAGCGCATCCGCAGCAATCCTTGGAAAACCGGATAGAGAGGGGACAGTATGTCCGCGATAGGGAAGGGTCTCGTGTACGGTCTGGCCGCCATCGGTCCTGGCATCGGCATCGGCTACATCGTCGGGAAGGCCATCGAGGGCATGGCCCGCCAGCCGGAGGCCGCTGGCATGGTTCGGACGACGATGTTCCTAGGGATCGCCTTCGTCGAGGCGCTCGCCCTGTTCGGCTTCGTCCTTTCCTTCATCGTCGGCTAGCCGCCGCCCGACAGCAAGGAGTCGCGACCACCATGAGCACATTGCTTGCCGCCGGGGGGACACAGCTCATCCTGCCCGCGCCCGCTGAGATGGTCTGGGGCACCGTCGCCTTCATCCTCTTCCTCGTGATCATGTACAAGTTCGCCTTTCCCAAGATCAACGGTGTGCTCGAGGAGCGCATCGAGGCCATCCAGGGCAGGCTCGAGTACGCCCAGGAGCAGGTCAACAAGGCCGAGCGCATGCGGGAGCAGTATGAAAGTCAGCTCGCCGACGCGAAGAGCGAGGCCAACCGCATCATCGAGGACGCCCGCCAGACCGCCCAGTCCCTGCGTCAAGACATCATCGAGAAGGCGGAGGCCGAGGCGGAGGCGATCATGAGGCGTGCCCAGTCGGAGGTGCGCAGCGAGCGTGACCGGACCGTGCAGCAGCTGCGCGCGGAGATGGGCCGGCTGTCGGTGCAACTCGCCGAGAAGATCGTCCAGCGGGAACTCGACGACGAGGCGCACGAAGGTCTCATCGACGACTACATCGAGACTCTCGCGGGGACGAACGGAAGCGGGCCGAGTAGCAGCTGAATAAGAGGGGTCGCCTGCCTCGTCATGAGGCCTCGGCTCGTGGCGAGCAGGCAAGCCCCCCGCACCGAGGAGCAGGTCGGAGACGATGGCGAACAACGACCGGACGAAGCCCTACGTCGACGCGATCATCTCGATGGCGCATGGTGAGGACGCCCTGGACGCGGTCGAGGACGAGCTGCTTCGAATCGCCCGAGCGCTCGAGGAACACACCGATCTGCACGATGCCCTCAGCGACAACCAGCTGCCACTCGGTCGCCGGCTCGAGGTCGTCGACGAGGTGCTGGAGGCCGCCCACCCCATGACCCGCACCGCCGTGACACTGCTGGTGGCGAGCGGTCGAGCCCGACAGTTCCAGAGCATCGCTCACGAGGTTGCCGAACGGGCGGCCGAGGAGCGGGAGCGGGAGCTTGCGGAGGTCTACGTCGCCGTCCCGCTCGATCAGGACCGGCGTGAGCGACTGCACGAGGCGCTCGAGGAGGTCACCGGCAAGCAGCTCGAGCTGAAGGTCTACGTGGACGAGAGCGTGATCGGAGGGGTACGAGCCCATATCGGGGACACCATCATCGACGGTACGATTGCCCGGCGTCTCGAGGAGATCAGATCCCGTCTGGGGGGCTGAGTCCCGGGCGCACGACACGAACGGAGCTTGCCGAGCATGGCTGAACTGGTCATCAACCCGGAGGACGTCTCAAAGGCGCTGCGGTCCCTGGTCGAGGACTACGAGCCCGAACTCGAACGCGAGGAGGTGGGCCGGGTGCTCGAGACCGGCGACGGGATCGCCCATGTGTCGGGCCTCCCGCGCTGCATGGCGAACGAGTTGCTCGACTTCGGTGAAGGCGTCCGCGGCATCGCCATGAACCTCGACGAGGACACGATCGGCGTGGTCGTGCTCGGTGACCCCGGCTCGATCGAGGAAGGTGGCACGGTACGCAGGACCGGGCGGGTCCTCTCCGTCCCGGTCGGTGACGCGTTGCTCGGTCGGGTCGTCGACGCTCTGGGCCGTCCGATGGACGGCAAGGGCGACCTCGACGAGTCGAAGATCGCTGCCCGTCGGAACGTCGAGATCCAGGCTCCCGGCGTCATCGAACGGAAGCAGGTTCACGAGCCGCTCGAGACCGGCATCAAGGCCATCGACTCGATGATCCCGATCGGGCGCGGCCAGCGCGAGCTCATCGTCGGCGACCGCCAGACGGGCAAAACCGCGATCGCGGTCGACGCCATCATCAACCAGCGCCGCTTCTCGGGGGGCGACCGCGCCGTGAAGTGCGTCTACGTGGCGATCGGGCAGAAAGGCTCGGACGTCGCGTCGGTCGTCGAAACCTTGGAGGAGGAGGGGGCCCTCGAGTACACGGTCGTCGTGAACGCCTCTGCTTCCGTGCCCGCCCCCTACCTGTACCTGGCCCCCTACGCCGGCTGTGCCATGGGCAACCACTGGATGTACAACGGGGAGCATTCCCTCATCGTCTACGACGACCTGTCGAAGCATGCCGACGCCTACCGGCAGATCTCGCTGCTGCTACGCCGCCCTCCGGGACGGGAGGCCTACCCGGGCGACGTCTTCTACCTCCACAGCCGGCTGCTCGAGCGCGCTGCGAAACTCAACGACGACAACGGGGCGGGGTCGCTCACGGCCCTGCCGATCATCGAGACGAAGGCCGGCGACATCTCCGCCTACATCCCGACCAACGTCATCTCCATCACCGACGGGCAGATCTATCTCGAGAAGGGTCTCTTCAACGAGGGGGTCCGCCCGGCCATCAACGCCGGGCGGTCGGTCTCCCGGGTGGGCGGTGAGGCCCAGACCGACGCCATGAAGGACATCGCGGGCAGTCTCCGCCTCGACCTCTCCCAGTTTCGGGAGATGGAATCGTTCTCCGAGTTCGGCTCGGAACTCGACGAGGCGTCGCAGCGGCAGCTGGCCCGCGGCGAGCGGATCGTCGAGATCCTGAAACAGCCGCAGAACGAGCCGCTCAGAATGAGTGAAGAGATTGTGTCCGTGTGGGCAGGCACGAACGGAAAACTCGACGACCTCCCCGTCGACGACGTCAAGCGCTTCGAGAACGAGCTGCGGGAGTTCATGCGCTCCCGTCACAGCGACCTGCTCGACCGCCTGGAGGAAGAGGATCTCGACGCGGTCGGTGACGACCTCGAGCAGGTGGTCGACAACTTCAAGGAGCAGTTCGAGCCCTCCGAGGACATCGAGCCGCCCGGCTCGCCTCCCGAGGAGGAGGCCGAGGAAGAGGAGGAGACGGAGGCCAGCGCCGAGGAAGAGGAGGAGGCCAGCGCGTCCGAGGAAGAGGAGGCCGAGGCCAGCGCGTCCGAGGAGGGCAGCGAGGCGGAAGAGCAGAGCGGCGAGCAGACCGAGGAGTAGGCAGAAGCGGCGGCCGACCCTGTCGGCGAGGAGCACGGGGTATGGGCCAGGGTGATTTGAAGGACCTGCGGGACCGTATCGACGGCGTCAACAACACGAAGCAGGTCACCCACGCGATGGAGATGATCGCCGCTTCGCGTATCCAGCGCGCCCGGCGGCGGGTGGAGGAGTCGCGGCCCTACGCGGAGATGATCGAGGAGATCATCCGGGGGCTCATGGCCTCGACGGAGGCTGCCGAGCACCCCCTGCTCGAACCGCACGACTCCATAGACGCAGTGGCGATATGCACCGTCAACTCCGACCGGGGCCTCGCCGGGGCCTACAACTCGAACGTCTTGCGTGCCGCTCAGAACCTCATCTCGGAAGAGCGCGACGAGGGCAACGACATCTATCTCTACCCGGTGGGGGAGAAGGGGGTGAACTTCTTCCGGTTCCAGGGCATCGATCCCGAGCGGACCTGGACCGGCTTCTCCGAGCGCCCCGATATAGCCGACGCCGAGCTCATCGCCGACGCGCTCATGGAGGGCTACCGGGAGGAGAGGTTCGACCGGGTCTGGGTCGTCTACACGGAGTTCGTGGACCGGATGCGGCAGAACGTGCAACGTATGCAGCTCCTTCCCGTCGACGTCGAGGAGTTCGAGGGCGGCGAGGAGATGCCGGCCGAGTTCATGTTCGAGCCCGACCCGGAGGAGATCCTCGAGCGGCTCATACCGCGTTACGTCGAGGCGAACCTCTTCTACTCGCTCCTGTCCGCGGCCGCCTCCGAGCACGCCATGCGTCAGCGTGCCATGAAGCAGGCGACTGAGAACGCCGAGGAGATGGTCGAGGACCTCGAGCGCGAGCTGAACCGGGCCCGCCAGCAGCAGATCACCCAGGAGATCACCCAGATCTCCGCCGGGGCGGAGGCCCTGTCAGAGTAATGAGCAGATCCAGCCTCTGAGCTACGAGGAGTGACGGAACATGGCGAACGAGGACGGCCGAATAAGCAAGGTCACCGGCCCGGTCATCGATGTGGCCTTTCCGCCCGGCGTCGACCTGCCCGAGATCCGCTACGCCCTGACATTCGAGCGCGAGGACAGCGAGTCCGGTCACCCCATGAAGCTCACCGCCGAGGTCGCTCAGCACCTCGGGGAGCACACGGTGCGTGCCATCTGCATGCAGCCGACGGACGGGGTCGTGCGCGGCACGCCGGTGAAGAACACCGGCGGCCCGATCAAGATGCCGGTCGGCACGGGCGTGCTCGGCCACGTCTACAACGTGTTGGGCGAAAGTCTCGACCGGGAGGGTGAGGTCGACGCCGACGACTGGTGGCCGATCCACCGCGACCCGCCGCCGTTCGACCAGCTCGAGCCCCAGACCGAGATGTTCGAGACCGGCATCAAGGTCATCGACCTCATGGAGCCCTACGTCCGCGGTGGCAAGGTCGGAATGTTCGGCGGGGCCGGGGTGGGCAAGACGGTCATCATCATGGAGATGATCCACCGGGTCGGCGAGGAGCACGGCGGAGTCTCGGTGTTCGGCGGCGTCGGGGAGCGGACCCGCGAGGGCAACGACCTCTACATGGAGACGAAGGAATCGGGGGTCCTCTCCAAGGCGGCGCTCGTGTTCGGCCAGATGGACGAGCCGCCGGGGGTGCGTCTGCGGGTCGGGCTCAGCGCCCTCACGATCGCCGAGTACTTCCGTGACGTGGAGCAGCAGGACGTCCTGCTCTTCATCGACAACATCTTCCGCTTCGTCCAGGCCGGTCAGGAGGTGTCGACACTGCTCGGTCGCATGCCGTCGGCGGTCGGCTACCAGCCCACCCTGTCCGACGAGATGGGCTACCTCCAAGAACGCATCACCTCGACGCGTGGGCGGTCGATCACCTCGCTGCAGGCTGTCTACGTTCCCGCCGACGACATCACCGACCCCGCACCGCACACGACCTTCGCGCACCTCGACGCGCAGACCGTGCTCTCGCGAGACATCGCCGAGCGCGGCATCTACCCGGCGGTAGACGCGCTGGAGTCGACCTCGTCAATCCTCGACGCGGACATCGTCGGCGAGGAGCACTACGAGGTCGCCCAGCGGGTGCAGCAGACGCTGCAGCGCTACGAGGATCTCGAGGACATCATCTCGATCCTCGGCATCGACGAGCTCGACGAGGAGGACAAGCTCACCGTCCAGCGCGCTCGGAAAATCGAGCAGTTCTTTTCGCAGCCCTTCTTCGTCGCCGAGCAGTTCACCGGAATCTCCGGCAAGTTCGTGCCGGTCGAGGAGACCGTCGAGTCGTTCAAGGCCATCCTCGACGGGGACGTCGACGACCTCCCCCAGCAGGCCTTCACCATGGTGGGCAACGTCGACGAGGCGAGAGAGAAGGCGGAGGACCTCTAAGGTCAGGCACTAGAACAACACGTTCGAGTCGCAAGCGGGCTCGCTGAATCCAAGTTCCCGCTACCAGTCTTGTCCCTGGGGGGAAATCCATGGCCACGATGCAGGTCGAGATCGTCAGCGCGGAGAAGCGCCTGTTCTCGGGTGAGGCGAACGAGGTCTATGCCCGCTCGCTGGAGGGTGAGATCGGCATCCTGCCCGGGCACCAGCCCGCGCTTCTCACCCTCGACGTCGCCCCGGTGCGCATCAACCTCGCCGACGGCGGGCAGGAGACGGTCGCTGTCCACCACGGCTTCCTCTACTTCCAGGACAACGAGCTCGTCGTGCTCGCCGACATGGCCGAGCTCGAGAGCGAGATCGACCAGCAGCGAGCCGAACGCGACATCGAGCGCTACGAGGACCGACTTTCGAAGGAAGAGGACGCCGAGACCCGCGCCGCGCTTCGTCGTGCGAAGGCCCGCCGCGAGGCTGCCACCTAGAGGTAGACACCGTCCAGGCCACCCGAGCCTTCTCCCGCCCGCCGTCTTCGCGAAGCCAAGACCGCTCCCCGCCGGAGCGGGATGTCCCGCCAATGCCGCTGATGTCACTATCCTCTTACCGTGTCTGACCACGCCCCCGCGCCCACAGAGTTCCACGACGCCTTCCTCGTCCGGGGGGGTTACTCGCTCCGAGGGGAGGTCAACGTCAGCGGGGCGAAGAACTCCGCTCTCAAGCTCATGGCGGCGGCCCTGCTCGCCCGAGGTGAGACCATCGTCGGCAACGTTCCCGACATCGCCGATGTGGCGGTCATGGGAGAGGTGCTCGCGGGCCTGGGCGCTGAGGTCGACCTGCGACCCGATGGGACCGTCGTAATCGGAGTGGACGAGCCATCGTGGCACGCCCCGCGCTCCTTCGTCACCCAGATGCGGGCTTCCATCGCGGTGCTCGGACCGCTCGTCGGCCGGGTAGGCCGTGCACGCATCGCCCTGCCAGGCGGCGATCACATCGGTGCGCGTCCCATCGACTTGCACCTGCGGGGCCTCGTCGAGATGGGAGCCGAGGTCATCGAGGATGGGGACGAGGTCGAGGTCCGCTCCGATGAGCTCCACGGCGCGAATCTCACCCTCGACTTCCCAAGCGTGGGGGCGACCGAGAACCTGATCATGGCGGCTGTGCTGGCCTGCGGTCGAACCGTGATCGACAACGCCGCTCGTGAACCCGAGATAGCCGACCTCTCCACCATGCTCGTCGCGATGGGTGCTCACATCGAGGGGGTCGGGACCTCGACCCTCACCGTCGAGGGGGTGCCCGAGCTGCGAGCCGTCAGACACGATGCCATACCCGATCGAATCGAGGCAGGCACGTACGCGGTAGCGGCGGCGTTGACTCGCGGTGACGTCACCATTCGCAGCCTGAGACCGGAGCACCTGAAGCTACCGATCGCGAAGCTGGCTGCGGCCGGTTCGATCGTCGAGGTGGGAAGCGACAGCCTGCGCGTCAAAGGCGACGAGTTGCGGGCCGTGGACGTCGTGACCCTGCCCTACCCCGGTTTCCCCACCGACCTGCAGCCGCAGCTCATGGTCCTCCTGTCGCAGTCGAGAGGTACGAGCATCGTCACGGAGAACGTGTTCGAATCTCGCTTCGCGTTCATCCCCGAGCTTTCGCGTCTCGGTGCTGAAATCGTCGTCGACGGCCATCACGCCGTCATCCGTGGGCCTCGTCGTCTCCGTGGCTGCACAGTCCGCTCCCTCGACGTCAGGGCGGGAGCCGCCTGCCTGCTCGCCGGGCTCGTCGCTGAAGGAGAGACGTGCGTCGTGGACGTGCACCACATCGACCGAGGCTACGCACGGATCGGTGAGCGGCTGCGCAGCCTCGGCGCTCATATCGAACGCGTCAACGGTCGGTATCGCACAGCAGATTCGACCCGGTCCCCGACCTGAGCCGGTCACGGGCGGCGCCGCAGGCGCG
>JBHELG010000029.1:0-17669 GCA_046263195.1 Nitriliruptorales bacterium
ACGTTCCTCGCGGCCTCCGCCGACGGTCGGCTCGCTCCCCTCTGGCAGCTGACCTCGACGACCGGCCTCCGGCGCGCCGAGCCGTGCGGCCTGGGCTGGGCGGACGTCGACCTCGAACGAGCGCGGCTGCGCGTGAGCCGAACGGTCACCGGGGTCCGCGGGCAGCTCGTCGTCCAAGACGACGCCAAGACCCAGGCGGCCGAACGCTCGTTCGCGCTGGACGCCCGCACCGTCGCGGCCCTACGCCGGTGGAAAGCCCGGCAGACGGAGGAACGCGTGGCCGCACCGCCGGGCGTATGGACCGACTCCGGGCTCGCGTTCAGCCGAGAGGACGGCAGCGGCTACCGGCCGAAGCGGCTGTCGTCAGCCTTCACGGCCGAGGTGGACCGTGCCCGGCTGCCACGGATCGGCGTCCACGGCTTGAGACACACCTACGCGACGGCCGCGCTGCGCGCCGGCGTGTCCCCCGAAGTCGTGAGCAAACGGCTCGGACATTCGTCGGTCGTGATCACGCTGACGATCTACGCGCACGTGTTCGAGCAGGACGACGAGGCCGCGGCCGAGCTCGTCGCGGAGGCGATTTACGGTGAGTGAGCGCGCCAGCGCGACGTTTCGGGTCCACGGCGGGTCCACAGACCGGCTCGCCATGTCTGATCCGCAGCTGACACGAGTGTGTTTCCGCAGGTCACAGGTGGTGCGAGAGGGGGGACTTGAACCCCCACCCCCTCTCGGGGACACGGCCCTCAACCGTGCGCGTCTGCCTTTTCCGCCACTCTCGCAAGGCCCGTATGCGTCGGAGGGGGCAGGATATCGGCGAACTCGCGCCCAAGCGAACGTGACGAGCTCGGGCACAGCGAGATTCGGTTACCTCCTGGCAGCCTCAAGTGTGGGCACCTGAGGGGGACGATCGGCCTCGGGCCAGTACCACGCCGCCACGTCCCAGAAGGCGAGTCCTGGCCAAGCCGAGGCGCGAAACCCTCGCAGCGAGCGGTGCCAGACGTGTGCGACGCCCATCCGGTACAGAGGCACCTCCGCGCCATGCTCGTAGAGGCGTTCGAAAGCGAAGCCGAGCAACGGAGCGTCCGCGCTGCCTGTGGCATCCACGCCGGCGAGCACCGTCCGAAGCTCGGCCGGAGCGTCCGCTGGAGCTCTGGCCACGAGCGACGGGCGCGGGAGGTCCCGTCGCACGAGCAGGCTTCCATCACCCTCCAGGACCGCCCGTTCCGCCAACTCGTCCGGCTCGATCCGGACGAGTTGAACCTCGATGCCGCTTCCGGCCAGATCGAGCAGCAGCGTTCGTGCCGTGAAGTTCAGCGCCTCGTCATGGGCGGGTACCAGGAGTTCGACGTCGATCCTCCCGAGCCGTTCTGGTGGGCGCTGCATCCGGTGCCAGGGTCCCTCAATTCCTGGGATGGGGGAGGTCATCACTTCCCCCGTCCCACCCAGCAGCCCCTCGACGAGCTCGGACACACTTACGGCGCTGCGGGCTGCCGTGCGACGCTGCGGGGAGGTGGCAACGCGACCTCCGGGCCGCCAGTGAAGAACGGTCCAGGTGCCTCCGAGCGGAGCGGCAGAGTCGACGCCGTCAACCCGGCGGGCTCGCTCCAAGGGGTTGAGAGCCAGATAGCCGAGCGCAAGGTCGATCTTGCGGGCACGCAGCAGGCCGAGGGCGGTTTCATATGATGGCGTGAAGTAGACTTCGATCCGCTGAAGTGCTGGAGCCCCGAGTGGGCCATCGGGGTGAGCTACGAAGGTTGCCCGCAGACCCGGTTCGTGCGTCTCGAGGCGAAATGGGCCTCCGGTCACCGGCACGCCCTTGGTATACGCCTCCAGACCGGCGCTGGCCAGGACGTGATCGGGTAGGACGGTAATGCCCCCGGCCAGCAGATAGGGCCACCGACCGTAGGGACGGGAGAACGTCAGCCGCACGGTGTGCTCGTCGACCTCTCCAGCCTTGACCAGGACCTCGAGCTGGGCGGGCCGTATGGAGCGGACCGCTTCGAGCGTGGCCACGACATCCGCTGCGACAACCGGCTGCCCGTCGCTCCAAGACCCCTTCCGCAGGCGGATATCGACCTCCCAGGGCGTTCCCTCACTTCCGGGGCGGACCTTGCTCGACTCCGCCAAGGCCGGTCTCAGCTGCCCGTGTGGGTCGATGTGGTACAGCGGCAGGCCCCACAGGGCGGCGAGGTCGATACTGGCAGGCTCCTCGCGCACAGCCGGATGCCACAAGCCCGGCTCCTCGGGGTATGCCACGCGGGCGACGCCGTTGGGCGCTCGTCCGCGCCGGTTCTCGCTACCACTCTCGGCCCCGCGGGACGCCGACCCAGAAGACTCGTCTGGTCCCTCTTGGGTGGAGTCACTGCTCGTGCCTGCAACGCAGGCGACGAGCGTGAGCGTCACGAGCACCGCGAGGAGGGGTCGACTTCCGGCTGCGCGGCCACAGCACCGCGCCGGCCCCCCTCTCACCCGTCTACTCCTTGGGGTCGAGCCAGACCTTCGTCATGTCCACGTCGCCCAGGGGCGACAAGGTGAACCCTCGTACCCTGGGCGCCACGACCCTCGCATGCCGGTAGTGGAACAGCGGCACCACGGGCAGATCGGTGAGGACGATGCTTTCGGCCTCGTGCCACAGCGCCGTACGCCTGGCCGCATCCAGCTCCCGCCGCGCCGAATCGAGCAGCGTGTTCACCTGCGGGTTCTTGTAACGCGTGATGTTGTCGACTCCGATGCGACCTTGGTGGAAGAGCGGATAGAGCAGGGCGTCCACTGAGGGGTATTCCGCGGGCCAGCCCGACAGGAAAAACGACGCCTCGCCGCGCCGGATGGCGTCGAGCCACTCTCCTTGCGGCAGGGGCCGGAGGGCCAGGGCCCCGGGGCCGAGCACGGTGTTGACGTCCCGCTGTACACGCTCGGCGACCATCTGGTGGTCGGCGCCTTCGAAGTAGACCAGCTCTACGGGGCCGAGACGCCGCTCTCCGAGAAGCTGGGTGGCGCGAACGGGGTCGTAGGTGCAGAACTCGCAGGTGGGGGGCTGGTAGCTCTCGAGCGCCGCTGGGACGATGGAGCGGGCGGGGGTGCGCGCTTCGTCTGTCAGGTCCTTCACGATGCCGTCACGGTCGATGAGCAGGGACAGCGCCTGGCGGACGGTTGGGTCGTCGAAGGGTGGCTTTTCGGTGTTGAAGCCGTAGAAGGCCGTGATGAGCTTGACCCCGTTGAGCACTCCGGGCCCCGTGTAGCCGTCCTGGGCCACTCCGTACTTGTTCGTCGCCGGCTTCATCTTGTTGGGTGGGACGGGGGCGATGTCAAGGTTGCCCTTCGCGAAATCCTCGTAGCCGGCGCCGGCGGCGCCCTCCCCCTCGTACAGGCGATAGATGAGCTGTTCGAGCTTGGGCTTGTCTCCGGAGTAGCCATCAAAGACCTCCAGTCGGATGAACTGGCCCGGTTGCCAGGGACCGTCCATACGAAATGCGCCGTTCCCGTTGGGTTGCTGCGCGAAGTCGTCGGGAGTGTCAACGGCTGCCTGTGGCACGGGTCCGAGTGCAGGGTGGGAGACGACTGCCGGGAACTCGGAGAAAGGTGCCGCAAGGGTCACCTGCAAGGTCAGCGGATCGATGGCCACCACGCCGCTGAGGTCTCCCCCCGTCAGCGCCTGCTCATAGCCCTGAATCGGGGACAACAGGTAGCGGGCGGCGGGTGGCGGAGCGCCGAGACGGTTGACAACCCTCTGCCAGGCGCGTTTGAAGGCGTCGGCGGTGACGGGCTGACCGTCGTGGAAGGTGGCCTCCGGACGGAGATGGAAGGTGAAGACGGTGGCGTCCGGATTCGACTCCCACCGCTCCGCGGCCCCCGGGACGATGCGGAGCAGAGCGTCAACCGCGGTGAGCGAATCGAAAAGCTCGCTGATGACGCTGAAGTCCTCGGGTTCCACGGCGAGGGCCGGGTCGATCGAGGTCGGCTGCTGGAGATAGGCGTAGAAGATGCCGCCCCCTTGGGGCTCGACCGCTCCCCCACCACCGCCGGCATCCCCGCCGGTCGAGGGGACACCGCCGGTTGTGCACGCGACCGCTACGAGCGCGAGCACAGCAAGGAGCCCTGACAGGGCACGCGGAGGACGACGGGCGCAGGTCTTCACGCTCACCTCCTGACGGGTGGCGGGGCTTCGGCGACGTCGGAAAGGGCTTCTACCCCTTCCCCTCAGTTGGGAGAGCGGCCTCGGAGCAGACGCGGACGTGGGCTCCGCCGTGATCGCGACAAGTCCGTGCGACACCCGCGACAAGATCCTCCAAGATCGTGGCGGGGGCAAGTTGCCGTGCGGAGCTAGGCGAGGCGGAGACCAAGCAGGATGGTTGTCACCGTCCAACCGATCGCGCTGAACACGGTGAGACGATCGAGGTTTCTCTCAACGATCGCAGAACCCTGCAGGCTCGTCGCACCCCCGCCGAACATGTCGGAGAGTCCCCCACCCGCGCCCCGGTGCAGCAGGATGAACATCACGAGCACGAGGGAGAAGAGTATGTGAAACACGATAAGCAGCACGTTGACCAAGGTTGACACGGGGCGGTGCTCCTGGCGGGTTGGTATGCGGTGTGAACGGTCGATCAGCGTGCCGAGGCATGCCGCACAATGGGGGGGCACGTCCGCGCGAGACTACCAGCGCCGCTGGCGCCCGGTGTCGAACCGTAGGCACCGCGCACAGGGCCACGGGCGAGCACCCATCCTCGTGTGACCAGCTGGCCTATGGGCGACTTTCGAGGCGGCTCAGCCAGTACACGCCCAAGCCGTCATCAGCAGCAACGACGGGAGTCGCCCGCCACTGACGTCGCAGGTCAGGGTCCGCCGCGCTGCCCGCTCGACGCACCCTCCCCTCGGCCGAGAAGAAGGCCGCCGTCGAGGGATGTTCTCCGCGTAGGTAGACGGGGTTGAACTCGCCTCCTTCGTGCAGCTGCGCAGCTTCCGGATCCAGCTCGGAGGGTGCCTCGGCTCGGCTGCGCCGGTAGACATCGAAGGCGGTCGCCTCGACGACCGGGCTTGCTGGGGGTGGCTGCCAGGCCCAGAGTAGGGCGAGAGCATCGCGCTCTCCCGCCTGCCCGGCGATCGCGGCAGGCAGCTGCACCGCGATCGCGACCGCCACCGTCAGCGCACCGAACACCAGGGCAGATTCCGCGGCGGTGCGTGCCGCCCCTCCCCCTGGCCCCTCTGCGACCAGCCGCTCTACCCGGGCCACGACGACCGCAGGTGCTGCGAATGTGGCGCAGGCAGGAGCGGCGCGGTGGTTGTCGATTACCTTCAGCAGACCGCTCGCGAGAGCGCCAGGACGGCGGGTGACCCGTACCGCGATCTGGTCGGCCGCGAGCTCACGTTCCTCGCACAACCACCGGGTGACCCACCGCCCCCCCGGGACGAAGAAAAACAGGTCGCGCACGATGCCGACCATGAAGGCGAGCAGGTTGTCGCGGCGTCGGACGTGGGCCAGCTCGTGTGCGAGAAGGCCCTCGAGCTCCTCGTCGTCGAGCGAGGCGAGCAGCTGCATGTCGACCACGATCGTCGGCTGTCGCAGCCCGACGACCGCGGCGCCGCCCGGGCATTCCTCGACGACGACCACACGTGGCTGCGGTACTCGGAGTCGTCGTGCGAGCCTCGGTGTCAGCTGCTGCACACGTAGATCAGGCGATGCCTTCCCGCTGCGGGCGAGCAGGCGCAGGTGTCGGGCACCACGGACTCGGGCCGCCAGACGAAGGCTGGCGACCACGACCCATATGACGAGTAGAGGCCACGCGACAGGAGCGAAGCGCACGTACCCGCCACGGACGAGCACGGGCAGTGCGTTGTCGGCTCTTGTGGACGTCATGAGGGTAGGCAGGAGGAGCTCCCCCCAAGACGAGACGACGGCTCCCACGAGAGCGCAAAGGGGGACGAGCGCCGCGATCGACCGCACTCGCGGCACCTGCAGGCTCGACCGCAGGAGCAAGGCGACGAGGGCGACGCCTACCAACGAAGCGACGGTGGCACGAACCGCCACGGATTCGGTCGGCAAGCTCAGAAGGATGCCGATGCTGGGCACGGCGGCTACTGCTCGTCGCGCCGCCGGTGCTCGACCGCAGCCCGGAGGCGGGCGAGCGTGGGATCTTCGATGTCGCCCACCACCTCCGACAAGTATGACGCGGCTGGCTCCGGGTAGCGATCGACGAGCCAGCCGAGGACGTTTGCGACTGTCGTGCGTGCATATGTGTCGCGGGTAACGGCGGGACGGTAACGGTGGGCGAGTGACGCGGTGTTGCGACGCAGCAGGCCTTTGCTGGCGAGACGCGTCATCGTCGTCATCACCGTCGTATAAGCGATCTTGCGACGATCAGCCAGACGATCGTGCACGTCCCGTACGGTCGCCTCGTCGAGCTCCCACATGACGTCCATGACGTCTTGCTCCAAGGGGCCCAGAACGCTCTCCAGCGGATCGATCCGCCTCCCCATTGCTTCACCTCGCGATGCCGCTCGCCTGCTGGTCAAGACCGTCGACATTCCCACACGACGATCCGTCTCGTCAGGGAAGTCTACCCCCTGCGTCCGCTGCAGCCCTAGCGCCGGCGCCATCCCACGACGGGGGCGAAGTCGTCGGCCGACAGGCTCGCGCTCCCCACGAGCCCTCCGTCGATGTCGGGCTGCGACATGAGGTCGCGGACGTTGCCCGCGTCCATGCTGCCCCCATACTGCACGCGTACCCCCGCCGCGAACTCCTCGTCGTAGAGCTCGCCAAGCGTCTCCCGTACCGCCGCGCACATCTCCTCAGCGTCCTCGGGAGTGGCGTTCTGACCCGTCCCGATGGCCCAGACCGGCTCATACGCGATGACGAGGTCATGCGGATCGTCCACCTTCACCTCCTCGAGGCTGCCGGTCAGCTGTTCCAGGACGACCTCTCGAGCGCGCCCCTCCGAGCGCTCCTCTTCCGTCTCTCCGACGCACACGATGGGGCACATATCGTGGGCGAGCACCGCCTTGACCTTGCGGTTCACCATCTCGTCCGTCTCCCCGAACAGCTGACGACGCTCCGAATGGCCGAGGACGACATAGCTAACGTTGAGCCGGACGAGCATCGGAGGCGAGATCTCCCCCGTGTAGGCCCCTTCCGGCTCCCAGTGGCAGTTCTGGGCCGCGAGCTTTATCGGCAGATGGTCGGATTCGATGAGCGTCTGGACCGAGCGGAGCGCGGTGAACGGTGGCGTGACCACCACCTCCTGCCCCTCGTAGTCCTCCTCCTTCAGGTTGTAGGCGAGCTTCTGCACGAGCTGGATCGCCTCCAAGTGATCCTTGTGCATCTTCCACTGCCCAGCCATGATCGGCTCCCGCTCGGCCACGTTTCCCCCTTCCCGGATGGTTACCTGATCGCGTCCGTCGCTGTCTCAGGGGACCTCAGACAGCTCCTCTCGCGTCGCTCCGCAGGAGCGGCGAGCACAAGTCGACCCTATCCGGCCGTCCCGACACCCGGACCCGCCCGGAGGAGCATCAGTCCGGCAGTCATCGAGCGTAAATGGGGCGTGATGGGAAGATTCGTTCGCCGGCAGAGTCCGAGGTCGATATCTCCCCTTCCCTCAGAGTATGGTTTAGGATGACTCAGCGCCCCAAGCCACGGAGTCGCAGTCTGCGCGACGGAGAACCTGGGCCCCCTTCGCCGCCGCACTCGTGTGCTGAACGTAGTCAGGCCCCCCGTCTCGTATCGTGGTCCCGGCTTGCAGGAGAAGGTTCGCGTCGGCCGCCCCCACCTTGAGGGCGAGCGCCGCACGGTCACCGTCGTCTTCGTCGACGCCGTCGCCTCCACGGCCCTTGCCGAGCGGCTCGACGAGGAGGACGTCTATTACCTCTTGCAGGATGCGCTTGCGTGCATGGTCGAGGCGGTCGAGCGCTACGAGGGGGTCGTCACCCAGTTCCTCGGCGACGGCATCATCGCGTTGTTCGGTGCTCCGATCGCCCATGAGGATGCTGCGCGGCGTGCGATGTGTGCGGCTTTGGACATGCGGCGAGCGCTCAAGGCCAACGGCCTCCAGGCGCAGCAGCAGTACGGGGAAAAGCTCGTCTTCCGCATCGGGCTGAACACCGGCCCGGTCGTGGTAGGCAGCGTAAGCGACGACCTCGATATGGACTTCACCGCCATCGGCGACACGATCAATCTTGCCGCCCGCATGCAACAGCACGCCGACGCCGGGCAGATCCTGGTATCGGAGCACACCTACGGTGCCGTACGCGACTACTTCGAGTTTGAGGACATCGGACCTCAGGAGGTGAAGGGCAAGGCCGCCCTTGTCCGGGCCTATAGGCCGCTGGGACAGCGGCCAGTGCATACGCGCATCCAGGTGGCCGCCGAGCACGGCCTCACTCCCTTCGTAGGGCGGGATCACGAGTTGAATCTCCTGGAGGGGTTGCTCGAGGAGGCGCGGCTGGGAGCGGGGCAGGTGGTGTTCGTGGCCGGTGAAGCGGGCATGGGCAAGTCCCGCCTGCTGTTGGAGTTCCGCCGCTCACTGGCAAACGACGACGTCGGTTGGCTCGAGGGACGCTCCATCTCCTACGGCAGAAGCATTCCCTACCTACCCATGAGCGAGCTCGTGCAGCAGAGCTTCGGGGTGAAGGAGTCGGACGACGAGGCCGGCATCATCCGCCGGGTCGAGGAGCGAACTGCCGCCTGGGATGAGCGTGCGCGCACCCTGGTGCCTTACCTGAAGAATCTGCTCAACGTGGACCAAGGGGACCAATCCGTAGCTCGGACAGATCCCCGGGAGCGGCAGGCCGCCATCTTCCATGCACTCCAAACGCTCCTGCTGATCGAGAGCCGCCAGCGTCCGCTCGTCGTGCTCGTCGAAGACCTCCACTGGGTGGACGAGAGCACTGAACAGGCACTAGTCGCCCTCGTCGACGTCGTCCCCACCGCGCCCGTGCTGCTCGTGCTGACCTACCGCCCCGGCTACTCGCCTTCCCTTGGTGACCGCACGTACTTCAGCCGCATCACCCTCAGGCGTCTGCCACAGGAGGAGACGGCGGCTATGGCGCGGGCCGTGCTTCAGGCGGAGGCACTCCCACCCGAACTCGTGCAGCTGGTCAATTCGAAGGCCGAGGGCAACCCCTTCTACACCGAGGAAGTCACGAAGTCGCTGCTCGAGTCGGGGGTGCTGCGGCGCCTAGAGGGCAGCTTCGAGCTGGCCCAGCCTGTCGATCAGCTGCGTCTGCCGGACACCATCCAGGAGGTGGTCCTCAGCCGAATCGACCGCCTGCAGCCAGCGGCAAGGGAGGCCCTCCAACTTGCCTCGGTGATCGGACGCGAGTTCACCGAGCGGCTGCTGGCGCGCATCTCCGACCCGGAAAGCCAGCTCGACGAGGCCTTGAACGAGCTGAAGCGACTCGAACTCGTCTACCAGAAAGAGTACTTCCCCGACCTGTCCTACATGTTCAAGCACGCCCTCACCCACGAGGTGGCCTACTCGACCCTGCTGCGCGAGCGCCGCAGGGCGCTCCACCGGCTCGTGGGCGCGGCGATCGAGGAGCTCTACCCCGAGCGACTGGCCGAGCAGGTCGAGACCCTCGCCCACCACCACGCCGAGGGCCACGCCTGGGACAAGGCGCTCAACTACCTCGTCAAGGCGGGCGACAAAGCGGCAGTGACCTATGCCAATAATCAGGCGCTCGACTACTACGAGCATGCACTCGAGCTCTGGGACCGGGTCAGTGACGAGACCCGGGCCCAGGCCCTGCCACGGTACGAGCTCCTGGACCGGGCGGGAAAAGCCGCTGCGATCAGTGGTGAGATGATGCGCGCGCTCAGACATCGTCAGGAGGCCGTCGCTGCAGCTGGCGACGATGTGCCTCGCGAGGTCCGGGCTGGCCTTCTCGCTAGCCTGAGCAGGGAGATGTGGGTCGCAGGCCAGGGAGAGGAGGCGCTGGCCACCCTGGAAGAAGCGCTGCGCGAGGTACCGGACGAGCCCTCCCCGGAGCGAGCTGCGGTATTCGCAAAGCGGAGCGCCATTCTTACCAGTATGTCGTTCTATGAGGATGCTCTTGAAGCCGGCCGGCAGGCGATCCAGGTGGCAAGGGCCGTCGGGGCTCGCAGCGTGGAGGCGCATGCGCTGAATTCCGTTGGAGGCTCAACCGCACAGCTGGGAGAAATCGACCGGGGCGTGGCGTACCTGCGGGAGGCTCAGCACCTCGCCAAACAAGTGGGTGACCTCGAAGAGGTAGTGCGGTCCTATGCGAATCTCGGCCACAACCTCGGAAGCGCCGGGCGTTTCGACGACGCGATCGCAGTCGGACTCGAGGGAATAGCGTGGGCCGAGCGAAAAGGGGTGTCAAGTTATCTAGTCGGCTTCGATGTCATTCGGGCCAACCTCCTGGACGCGCTCTTCTGGGCCGGTCGCTGGAGCGAAGCCGACGAGGTCGTGGGGAGCCGCTCCCGCAACCATCCGCACTGGGCTGCGATTCACCTCGAGCTGATTGCTGCCTCCTTGCGGGTCGGTCAGGGGCGCTTCGACGAGGCACGAGTCCACCTGTGGCAGGGGCGAGAGCTAATCCGCTTCCTCGATGATCCCTGCTGGCTCGTTCCGCTCCACGCGGTCGAGGCGGAGTTGGCAGTCTGGGAGCAGCGGTGGCTGGACGCGCGATCGCTGCTCGATCAGGTGCCGCAGCAATGTAATGAGCAGCGCTGGTCCGACTACCTCGATCTCTACCTCCCGCTAACGGTGAGGACAGAAGCGGAACTTGCGATTTCCTCGCGCGCAAATCGGGACGAGTACGCGGCCACGGAAGCGCGACGGCGGGCCGAAGAGGTCGTCGCGAAGGCACAAGATGTGGTAGCCAAAAGCGGGAGGCACATGCAGAGAGCCGATTCTCGAGGCAGCTCCTTCCCGGTCAGACCTGAGGAAGCGATGGCGCGGGGGGAAGCAGAACTCCGCCGCCTCGCACGCGACGCCGACCCCGACACCTGGGGACGCGCCATCGAATCGAACAACTGCCCCCGGATCGCTCACATAGAGGCATACACGCGCTGGCGTAGAGCCGAAGCCTTACTGCACCTCGCCCATCGCGCTGAGGCGGCCATCGAGCTGGAGCAGGCACACGAGATCGCGATGAATCTGGGGGCGCGACCGCTGCGGCAGGCCATCTCGACACTCGCCCATCGGGCTCATATCGCCCTACACGCCACCGCCGCCGACGACACGGGCTTGGCATGAAGGCGTACTGCCCCAACTTGTCGGCCGGCGTCCCGGGTTCCTAGCTGGGGAGCACCGTCTGGCGGATCTCCGCGAAGTGGCAGCGGCTGGGGTGACCGTGGCCGAAGCGGTCGACGAGGTCGGGGTCGACGGTGGCACAGATGTCCTGCGCCTTCCAGCAGCGCGTGCGGAAGGAGCATCCGGACGGCAGGTTGGCCGGGCTCGGCAGGTCGCCTTCCAGGATGATTCGTTCGCGCTCGTCCCGTCTGGAGGGGTCGGGGATGGGCGCCGCCGATAGCAGTGCCTGGGTGTAGGGATGGGTGGGCCGCTCGTAGATGTCGGTCTCGTCTCCGAATTCGACGATCTTGCCGAGATACATGACCGCGACCCTGTCCGAGATATGGCGAACGACGGAGAGGTCGTGAGCGATGAAGATATAGGCGAGGCCGAACTCGTCCTGTATCTCCTCGAGGAGGTTTATGACCTGGGCTTGGACGGATACGTCGAGGGCGGAGACCGGTTCGTCGCAGATGATGATGTCGGGGTTGAGGGCAAGTGCCCGTGCAACCCCGATCCGCTGCCGCTGCCCGCCGGAGAACTGGTGGGGGTAGCGGTTGAGGTGACCGGGATCGAGCCCCACCCGCTCGAGCAGTTCCTGGGCGCGTTGACGGCGCTCGCGTTTCGGCACGATGCCGCGGTGGATCTGCCATGGCTCCATGAGGATGTCCCCGACCGTCATGCGGGGGTTCAGTGAGGCATAGGGGTCCTGGAACACGATCTGGAGGTCACGGCGCAGCGCCCGCAGCCGCCGCTTCGGCATGTCGAAGATGTCCTCGTGGCGGAAGTAGGCGTGGCCGTCGGTCGGCTCCTCAAGCCGCAGGAGAGTGCGCGCGATCGTCGACTTGCCGCAGCCGGACTCTCCCACAAGCCCCAGCGTTTCACCGCGCCGGAGCTGGAAGCTCACACCGTTGATGGCCTTCACGTCGCCGACATGGCGCTTGAAGACGATCCCGCGGGTGATCGGGAACCACTTCACGAGGTCTTCGACTCTGAGGAGCAGTTCGCCGGGCACCCGGGCGTGACCGTTGAGGTCAGTTGCCACGGAGCACCTCCTCATAGAAGTGGCAGGCGCTCTGGCGGCGGGCGCCGACATTGTACAGCGGGGGCCTCTGCTCCTTGCAGACGAGGCGCATGTAGGGGCAGCGGGGGTGGAACTCGCACCCGAGCGGGATGTCGAGGAGGTTCGGTGGCGCGCCTGTGATGGGATCCAGGCGCTTGCCCTTCTGGTCGGCACGGGGGATCGATCGCATGAGCCCGAGCGTGTAGGGGTGAGCTGGGTTGCCGTACACCTCGTGGATCTCGGCGCGTTCCATGACCCTGCCGGCGTACATGACGCAGATCCTGTCTGCGACCTCCGCCACCACCCCGAGATCGTGGGTGATGAGGAGCAGACCCATTCCGGTCTCGGCCTGAAGGTCGGCGAGCAGTTGCATGATCTGGGCCTGGACCGTCACATCCAAAGCGGTAGTCGGCTCGTCGGCTATCACCACGTCCGGGTCGAGGGCGAGCGCCATGGCGATCATGACCCGCTGCCGCATCCCGCCCGAGAACTGATGCGGGTAATCGTCGATGCGATCCTTGGCCGAGGGGATGCGAACACGGTCCATGAGTTCGATCGCCTGCTTACGCGCCTCGGACTTCGACAGCCCGCGATGCACGCGGAACATCTCGGCGATCTGGAAGCCCACGGTGAAGACCGGATTCAGCGCCGTGAGGGCGTCTTGGAAGATCATAGCGATGTGACGCCCACGAATCTGGCGTAGCTCCCGTTCGGACAGCTGCAGGAGGTCGAGACCCCGGTAGCGCGCCTGACCCGCGGTTACGAAACCCGGCGGGCTGTCGACGATACCCATCACCGCCTGCGCGGAGACACTCTTGCCCGAGCCGGATTCGCCAAGGATCGCGAGCGTCTCACCCTCGTCCAGGGAGTAGCTCAGCCCGTTCACCGCTTTCAGTACTCCATCAGGCGTGCGGAACTCGACGTGGAGGTTCGACACCTCGAGCAGGCGGGCCGAGGGGTCCAGGCCTTGCTCGACCGGAAGCTGATCCATTCGCGGTCCCACGAGTCTCGCCACCCCGCGGGCCTGCGGCCCTACGCGGACGGTGCCCACCCGCTCGGCCTGCGGCCCTTCCCCGGTCATGCCCACCCGCCGGGCCTGCGGCCCTTCCCCGGTCATCGCAGCCTCGGGTCGAGTGCGTCGCGCAAGGCGTCTCCCATGAGAATGAAGCTGAACACCGTGACGCTGAGAAAGCCGCCGGGGAAGAGCAGGAGATGAGGTGAGTCGAGTATCCGCGTCTGCGCCACGCTGATCATGAGCCCCCAAGATATGGCGGGCAACTGGAGGCCAACCCCCAGGAACGACAGTGCGGCCTCGGCCGCGATGATGATCCCCACCTCGATCGTCGCGTAGACGACGACCGGGGCTATGGCGTTGGGGAGAATGTGCTGCAGGATGATCCTCGTGTCGCTCCCTCCGAGTGCGCGGGCCGCCGTGACGTAGTCCATCTCCTTGACGGAGAGCACCGAGGAGCGCATGAGCCGCAGCATGGTCGGCCAGCCGAGGGCGACGAGAACGAAGGTGACGACCGCGAGGCCATTCACGTTCGCGAACTCGTCGATGGCTCGGAAGAGACCCGAGATCGCCCCGAGCGCCCCTCCCGCTCCGGGGTTGCGGAGGACGCTGATCGCGACGATGCCGCCGAGGATGGTGGGGAGCGCGAACCAGATGTCCGATACCCGAGCGACGAGCGTGTCGACGGCGCCACCGTAGTACCCGGCGAGAGAGCCGAAGACGATCGCGATGAGTGCCGCGAAGGAGGTGACGGCGACGCCGATGGTCATCGAGACGCGCGCCCCGTAGATCGTGCGGGCGTAGTAATCGCAGCCCTGGAGGTCGAAACCGAACCAGTGCACAGCGCTCGGGCGCTGCAAGGAGTTCGACAGTTGGCAGGACTGAGGGTCCACGCCCGTGAAGAGCGACGGGCGGATCGCAATGACCGTCAGCACGAGGATGATGACTGCGGAGACGACGAAGAATGGGTTGCGGCGTAGATCGCGCCAGGCATCCGCCCACAGGCCCGCCTGGCGGCCGCTGAGCGGCGCGCCGCCCTCGAGCGCCGCGGCCTGTTCGTCGCCGGCAGCCTCGAAGGCGGGTGTCGTGTCCGGTTCCGGCTGGGGCCTTCGCTCCATGGGCCGGCGCCCCCGCCCAACCTGCCCGGCAGCTGAGGGCGATTTGGATTCCTTCAGGCGGGACCGCTCCCCACCGAGCTCGTAGTCAGCCATAGCGGATGCGTGGGTCGAGGACCGCGTAGAGGACATCGACGACGAGGTTCGAGGCCATGTAGACGAGCACGAGGAAGGTGACGATCCCGACCACGACCGGACCCTCCTGGCGCAGGACCGCCTCGAACACGGCCCGCCCGATGCCCGGAAGGTTGAAGATCGTCTCAGTGATGATCGCCCCGCCCATGAGGCTGCCGAGGTCGACACCGAGGAAGGTGACGACGGGGATGAGCGAGTTCCGCAGCGCGTGGAGGCCGACGACGCGCTGGCGGGCCAGGCCCTTCGCGGTCGCGGTGCGCACGTAGTCGGAGCGGAGGTTCTCGACGAGGCTCGTACGGGTGAGCCGGGCGACGAAGGCGAGCGAGACCGAGCCGAGAACCATGGAGGGCAGGATGTAGCTGAACCAGCCCTGGCGGATTCCCGCGACCGGGAAGATCCCGAGCTTCACCCCGAGCAGGAGCTGGGCGACGAAACCGAGCACGAAGATGGGGATGGAGATGACCGCCGTCGTCGAGACGAGGACGAGGTTGTCGGCGTATCCGCTCCTGCGCAGCCCAGCGAGCACTCCGGCCAGGAGCCCGAGTACCGCCTCGAAGACGAACGCGCCGAGGGCGAGCTTGACGGTGACGGGGAGGCGTTCGCCGAAGTAGGCGCTGACCGGACGTCCACGGAAGTCCGTGCCGAAGTCACCACGGACGAGGTCGGTCAGATACTTCCCGTAGCGCACGAGGAAGGGATCGTTCAGGTGGTACTCCTCGCGCAGCGCCTGCACCGTGCTGGCCGATACCGGCCGGTCCCCGGCAAGCGCCCGGATGGGATCGCCCGGTATGGCGAACACGAGCAGGAAGATGAGGAAGGTGGCGCCGAGGAACACGGGGACGAACTGGAGGACGCGCCGGACGAGGTAGCGGCCCACGCGATCCTGCCCTCCACGCTTCGACGTCGGGGGTGCGGGGGTGCCCCCGTCAGATCGGAGCTTTCGGGGGTGGCCTACCGTGGCCACCCCCGACTCTAACGGATCGTCTCTTCACGAACCGCAACCCCCGCTACTTCAGCTCGACCTCGTCGTGGTTGATGTGACCGAAGGCGTCGAAGTAGAGGTTCTCGATGCGCTCGGAGTGGATCCACTGGTTCTTGCGGTAGTGCATCGGAGCCGACGGCAGGTCCTCGCAGAGAATGTCCTCAGCCCGCTGATAGAACGGGATCGACTCCTGCAGGGTCTTCTGCCGGTTCCCCTCCTCTATCAGACGGTCGAACTGCGGATTGGAGTAGAAAGTCGAGTTCGAACCTCCGGGCGGGAGACCCTTCGTCGAGTAGAGCGGCTCGAGGAAGTTCTGCGGGGAGGGGTAGTCCATGCTCCAGCCGAGGCGGAACGGTCCGGTCATCCCCTTCGCGTCCGCCTTCGGCAGGTACTGGGCGAACTGGAGCTGCTCGAACCTGATGTCCGTGATGCCGAGGTGCTCGCGCCACATGTTCGCGACCGCCTCCACCCACGTCTCGTGTCCTCCGCCCGTGTTGAACCACACTGTCATGGGCCCCTGCCAGCCGCCCGCCTGCTGGAGGAGCTGCCGTGCCCGCTGGGGGTCGAACTTCGTGGTTTCCGCGCAGGCGTTCTCCCGGTAGCCGGGGATGGTCGGCGCCATGAACGAGTGCGCGGCCAGTCGCGTGCCGCTGAAGATCGTTTTCACGAGGGTCTCTCGATCCACGGCGAGCGAGAGCGCCTGTCTGAGCTCCTTCTTGTTGAACGGCGGCAGATAGAGCGGGAAGCCGAGGTAGTTGTAGGCGGAGGTCGGCGACTCGCCGAAGCGCTCGCCGAACGCCTGTTGGGCTTCGGCGAGCCGTTCTGGTGGGACTGGCTCGGTGATATCAAGGTTTCCGGCGACGACGTCGTTGTAGGCAGTGTTGAGGTCGGCGTAGATTCGGAACTCGATGCCCTCGATCTTCGGCTTGTCAGGTCCCTGGTAGTCCGGATAGGCCTTCGTTCGAACCGCGACGTTGTGCTCCCACACGCCGTCCAACATGAAGGGTCCGTTGCCGATCGGGGACTGCTCGAAACCCTGCGGGTCCTGGAAGGCGGCCTTCGGGAGCGGCGAGAAGGGAATGTAGCCGAGCTTCAGGGGCCACTGCGAGAACGGCTCGCTCAGCGTCACCTCGAAGGTGAGGTCGTCGACCACCCTCAGGCCGGAGAGCGTCGTTGCGGCCGGCGCGGGGGCTGGCGCGGGGCCCTCGTCGTCGGGGTCCGTGGGGTTGACCTCCTTGAACCCGACGATGTCGCTGAAGAAGCTCGAGTTCTGCTGCGCGTTCGGGCCGAACGCCCCGTAGTTCCAGGCGTCGACGAACGAGCTCGCGGTTACCGGCTCGCCGTTGTGGAACGCCCAACCGGGCTTCAACTTGATGCGGTAGTGGACGTTGTCCGTCGTCTCGATCGACTCGGCCATCGCGTTCGACGGTTCTGACGTCCTGGGGTCGTAGCGGATGAGCCCGGTGAAGAGCGTGTCGAGAACCGTATTTCCCTCGGATTCGTTCGAGTTGGTCGGGAACAGGTGCTCGGGCTCGTTGATCTGCAGCGAAAGGACCTTCGCCCCCTCCTCGCCCCGTTGCCCCTGCTGCCCGCCGCAGGCCGCGGCGACGATGGCCAGCACCGTGATCGCTGCGAACGCTCGTGTGACCCTCGCCCTCGACCCTGCCATTCGATCCCCCTGGGATGATCCCCTACCCGGCGCTCGTTGGACCCGCGAAACAGAAAGGTGGCAGCGGGTGAACGAGGTAAGCCTCGAGCGGAGCCACGGCTACGACAGGGCTAGGACGGTAGGACCGGCGTATGCGCAGCGGCAAAGAACACTACCCGGCGTGAAGGAAACGCAGACGGACTGGCCGAGCGCCCTAATGGCTGCTCGGCCAGTCGAACTGACGGGCTCTTCGACCCTCCGCCCGCGCTCCCTGCCCTCTAGCTATCTTCGCGCAGTACAGCCACGCCCGGCAATTCCTTGCCTTCGAGGAGGTTGAGCGCTGCCCCGCCCCCGGTGGAGACGTGGTCCATGCGGTCGGCGAGGCCGAATTGGTTGACGGCCGCGGCGCTGTCGCCTCCGCCCACGACGGTGAACCCCTCCGCCTCCGCCATCGCCTCGGCCACCCTGCGC
>JBHELG010000030.1:0-9585 GCA_046263195.1 Nitriliruptorales bacterium
GGACGCCCGTCGACTGCGTCTACGTCGCGCTGCACCACGAGGGGCTGCTGCCCGCGCGGCCGTCGCTGGTGGTCTCGGGCATCAACCACGGGCTGAACCTCGCCGGCGACGTGTTTTACAGTGGAACGGTGGCTGCAGCACGCGAGGCGGCTCTGCGCGGTTTTCGCGGGCTCGCGCTGTCGGCGGGTCCGGGCGTCGACATGGCCGGGGCGGCCACCTGCGGCGTGCGACCGTCTGGCCCACCCTCGAGGTGGTGCTCGAAGAGACCCCTGCCCACCTGCACAAGAGGACCGATCCGGAGACCGGCCTCGCGCTCATCGACCTGTCACGTTGATGCCGTCTCCCCGGACCAGCCGCCTGAGCGAACGGCGGTCGCTGCCGCCCTGGCGTGGTACCGTGCGGCGACCGCCGAGCGCGGTCGGCACAGCGGTGGTCGCAGCGATCGAAGGACGGCTGCAGACCCTCAAGTAGTGGAGGACCAGAGCATGCCAGAGGGAACGGTCAAGTGGTTCAACGCGGAGAAGGGATTCGGGTTCATCCAGCCCGACGATGGAAGTGACGATCTGTTCGTCCATTTCTCCGCGATTCAGATGCCCGGCTACAAGACGCTCGCAGAGGGCCAGAAGGTCACCTTCGAGGTCACGCAGGGGCAGAAGGGTCTGCAGGCCAGCAACGTCATGCCGCGCTGACGGCGCCCACAAACCACCAACGCCCCCGGCTTCGGCCGGGGGCGTTCCGCGTGGTCAGGGGCAGAATCGAACTGCCGACACCGCGATTTTCAGTCGCGTGCTCTACCAACTGAGCTACCTGACCGGGACGCGTCCCGCCTCGCCTGACCCTCGGGAGACAAGACAGTCCGCGGGCGGAGCTGACGGGATTTGAACCCGCGACCTTCACCTTGACAGGGTGACGAGCACTCCTAGCTGCTCCACAGCTCCAGCATCCCTCGGTGGGCCGCGCAGGACTCGAACCTGCAACCTGCGGATTAAAAGTCCGTTGCTCTGCCATTTGAGCTAGCGGCCCGAGTGGCGCCCACCGCGAAACGCGCTGGGATGCTACCCAGGGCGAGGTGTCCACGCCAACCGACTCGTAACCTGTCGCGTGCACGAAGCGGAGGCCGTCGCTTGCGCACACCAGAGGGCGAGAAGCTGGTCGCGACCCGTGGCGCGGTACACGTGCATCTTCTCGCTGGCTCCCATGGGGTAGACGAGGCTCTGGCGCTCCTCGACGAAGCTGAGTCGCGGGTCGAAGCTCCACTGGTTGACGAAGCGGAACGCAAACGCCTGCACGCGCTCGCTACGGGGGGGCAGGAGCCCGGGTCCCACTGGCATCCGCTCCTCGCCCGACGCGACGAGGTGACCGTGGGGTACGCGGGCGTCGTGCTCCCG
Source organism: Nitriliruptorales bacterium (assembly GCA_046263195.1). Lineage (GTDB taxonomy): Bacteria > Actinomycetota > Nitriliruptoria > Nitriliruptorales > JAHWKO01 > JBHELG01. The sequence continues at coordinate 1,389 of JBHELG010000030.1, forward strand.
GCCCGCCAGGGTGAGCCGGCCAACTGCGACCTCGCGGTTGACCGTTCCCGTGAAGGGGGGCGTGATGCCGTCTCCGCTCTGTTCGACGCGATCCGGGAGCTCGCCGGGCGCCAATCGGCCGGCAGTCTGATCGTCTGGATCCGTCATGGCACAGACGAGGACGCCGCATCCGCTCGCGCGGCTGGATTCGGGGTGCGACGCCGACTCCTGGTGCTCGGCCGGCGTCTCGATCACACGCCACCGGAGGCCGTGCTGCCGACGGGTGTGAGGGTGCGGCCGTATCGTCCTGAGGTCGATGACGACGCTGTGGTCGGGGTGTTGAGGGCGGCCTTCGAAGGCGATGCTGACCCGGACTGGGACCACTCGCGTCTGGCGCAGCGGCGGTCGTTCGCGTGGTTCGATCCGGTGGATCTACTGCTCGCCGAGGATGCCCAGGGCAACATCCCCGCTCTGCACTGGACGAAGCGGCGAGGCGGCGGAGTCGGGGAGGTCTACGTGCTGGCGGTGACTCCAGCCGCACAGGGCGTCGGACTGGGACGAGGACTGCTACGAGCGGGGCTGCGTCACCTCCGAGACCGAGGGTGTCGCGACGTGCTTCTCTGGGTCGACGAGGACAACCTCGCGGCCATACAGCTCTACCGCTCAGAGGGCTTCTCGACCCGATGGGTTGACGTCGCCTTCGGTGCCGAACTGTAGATACCGTGGGGTCAGTGGGTGCTCACGCGCGCTCGTGGGGCGGAACGAGCTTGTAGCCGACGCCACGGACTGTCCCGATCATCGACTCGTACTCCGGTCCGAGCTTGGCTCGCAGACGGCGCACGTGAACGTCAACCGTTCGGGTGCCACCGAAGTAGTCGTAGCCCCAGACCTCCTGGAGCAGCATCTCGCGGGTGAAGACACGGCCGGGGCTCGCAACGAGGGTCTTGAGCAGCTCGAACTCCTTGTAGGTGAGGTCGAGCGGTTGACCGCGAAGCCGCACCTGGTAGCTGTCCTCGTCGACGATGAGGTCACCGACGGAGGCTGTTCGCTCCGAACCCACTACCGCCGCTCGATCCCGTACCAGCCTCAGTCGCGTTTCCACTTCACCGGGTGAGGCTTGAGGGAGTAGCCAGTCGTCGAAGCCCCAGCTGACCTTGAGCGCCGCGAGACCTCCTTCCCCGATGACCACGAGCACGGGTCGACGCACCGCGTTCACCGCCGCCGCTCGACAGGCCCCAGCGGCCTCGCGCAGGTCGCCGGTGGCGTCCACGACGACCAGATCACAGTCGCCGATACCGCTCAGCGCCGAGCCATCGAGGGGGGCGTCCTGCATTGTGTGATCGAGGTACTCGAGTGCAGGGAGCAGCGTCTTGCCTCCCCCAGGGCGGTCAGTGAGCACCAGCACGTGCACGGAGCGGTCTCCTTCTGCAGAGTCTGGCAGGCTACTGGCCGTGCAGAATGCCGGACAACGACGGCTCGCGCTCGCCGGGTACGAACGCCGGGGCTCGATCCGACGCCTGCTCGAGGTCAGAGGTGCCGTGGGAGGTCATCGCGCCCCCCACCACGAGATCGACCTCACCGCCGCTGATGGCACGAGAGTGCGGGCTTCGTGGCTGCCAGGGCCGGGGCCTGAGGCACCAGCCGTCGTCATCGCCCACGGTTTCGCCGCTCACCGTCGCAAACCCTCCTACGCGCTGCTCGCAGACTGCCTGAGCGGCTTCGCCCACGTCCTCAGTCTGGACCTACGCGGTCACGGAGGCTCGGATGGGCGCTGCACCTTCGGGGATCGCGAAGCCCTCGATGTCGCCGCTGGCGTCTCATGGCTGCGGGCGGCTGGGCAGCGCCGGATCGTGACGATCGGGGTTTCCATGGGAGCGGCCTCGGTGCTTCATGCGCTGGCAGAGGGAGTAACGGTCGACGCCACCGTCACCGTTTCCGCTCAGGCGGAACTCGGCTCGACCGAGACACCTCCACTCCGCCGCCTCAACCGCATTTGGCGTTCCGACTGGCGCCGCCTCGGCATGAGGGTCGTCACAGGGGTGCGCGTCGTCCCGCCCGCCGAATGGTCGCCCTACCCTCACCCCCGCGACCTCGCCGGCAAGATCGAGGTGCCCTGGCTCATCGTCCACGGGCGTGACGACCACTTCTTCCCCTCGGGGCACGCCGAGACTCTCCACGACCGTGCCGCTGGCGCCGCCACCCTGTGGCTCGAGCACCGGTTCGGACACGCTGAGGAGGGGTTGACGCCCGCCTTCTCCATCGCGCTCGGCAATGCCATCCGGCAGGCCCTCACAAGTGGGCGCTTTCCTGAACGGGAGCGGCTGAGGTCCATGCCATGACGGTGCGGGTCCGCCTCTTCGCTTCCCTGCGCGATGCGGCCAGCACTTCCGAAACCACTGTCGAAGCCGACCGCCTCTCCGACCTACTCGACCTCCTGCGTGCCCGCTACGGCGAGCCCTTCGCTTCACGCCTGGCCCACGCATCGGTGCTGGTACGTGGAGAACCCGTGCCGCACGACAAGGAGATGTCGCTGGCCGACGGGGAGGAAGTCGTGCTTCTGCCGCCCTTCTCGGGGGGTGCGGAAGGGTGAAGCGCTCGCGATCAAAGCGGCACGGAAGCCCTTTACACTGTTTTGATCAGACCAAACCCGCTGACGCAGAAGAAGTTGTGCGACCATAGTGTAAATAATGAGGCTCGGAGGACTGGCATCGCGGCAGACTCCCGGAAGCTTGCAGGGGGAGTGCCGCCGCGGTCTGCCCTGAGGTCCAGTGCGGCGCTTCGCCGGAGCGACGCGAGAGGAGCCGTCCTGGTTTCCTGGACGGTGACGGCGCTGTTTCCTGAGTGGGAGGCCCGAACCTGTTGACGCATGTCATGGACCACGATGAGGGGGGCGGAACACCCTCCGTCTCGGTCGCGCGTGCGCTTGGGGTGCCGACCCGGGCCGGTATTTACCGGCGGCTGCGTACCGAGGGTCGGCCGGTCACCGCCCGGGAGGCGGCCCACATGTTCGGGCTCCACCCCAACGTCGCCCGCACACACCTCGACACCCTCGCCGAAGCGGGCTTGGTGGTCACGGGGAGACGCAAGCATCCGGGTGGGGGGCGCCCTGCGAAGGTGTACGTGGCCCGTGAGCAGGCCGGGAGCTCGCGCCAACCGGCCGTCCCCGCCGGCAGTGAGCTGGCCGTAGGCATCCTCGTCCAGCTGGCCCGGGACCTTCAGGACGGAGAGGAGCGGGTCGAGGGACTGGCGGAAGAGCATGGCCGCCGGCTGGTTGGGGCCGCCGCCGGCCGGGCGGATCAGCGTGACTTCGCAGCGGCTGCGGTCGTCGCCATCGAGGCGCTACGCAGCACCTTCCCGGAGGTGCGTATCAGCGACAACTCCGAGAGTGCAGTCAAAGTCGAAGGACTCGAGGTGGGCCTGCGCCTGGTCGGTGAGGCTGACGGGGCGGTGGGAGACGCGCTTGCCCGGGGCTTGCTGCGGGGCGCGCTCGAGGCGGCGGGTGCACCGGCAAAGGTCGTATCGCGGGAAGGTCAGGTACGCGCCGTGCTCGACAAGGCAGGCGTGGCCGAGGCACCGGTTCCGGTGGCAACCGTGGACGCGCGTGGACGTACCTACCAGGCGGGTGTCGTCGCCACCATGCGCGCGATCATGTCCATCCGGCCGGGCGAGCATCTCGAGGTCTTGACCGACATGCAGGGTGCTCCGGCCGCGTTCGCTCGTTGGGCCGACCGGGCCGGTCATCAGGTCGTCGATGTAGCGCGCATCCGCGACCTCACCGGACACAAGGCAGTGCGACTGCTCGTTCGGAGGGCAGAGACGTGAGGATCCTTCTGCTGACCGCCCGTGACCCGCTCCAAGCTGCAGACGTCGCCCATCCGGCCCGCCTTGCACGCCAACTCGCTGCCACCGGCGAGGAGATCGTCCTCGTGCTGCTCGAGGATGCGGTCACCCTCGCTCGCGCTGGCCATGCTTGGAGTGACGCCATCACCGCGGCGCAGGAGGCGGGGGTGCGCGTCGTCGCGGAAGAGGAGGCGTTGGCTCGACGAGCAGTCCACCGGCTGCTCGAGGGCGTCAAACCGGTGGCCTTGGGGGAGGTTGTCGCCACAATGTTCGACTGGTCGCAACGGCAGGCGTGGCTATGACGAGGCCCAGCGGAAAGACACTGGCCCTCGTACTGGGCACAGGGCCCGCTGACGGGGCCACCGTGGCGGCGCTCCGGCTCGCCGAGGAAGCCGTGACCCGCGGGCATCGGGTAGCTGTCTACGCCTACGGCGACGGGGTGCGAACCGGCGCCGAGGGATCGAGCGCCGCCCCCCATGTCGCGGCCCTCGTTCATCGGGGAGTCCACGGGGGGCTCGTCAGTTGGGTAGCCGACCGCGAGGACCTGGAGAACGCCCCCGCCACGCCGCAAGTGCCGGGTGTGGTATTCGGCGATGGTGGCGATCTGTGGCGTTTCGTGCGTGACGCAGACGTCGTACTCGGCGTGAGCCGGTGATGTCCACGCCAGTTGGGAACGGGAGGACACGACCATGGTGACTCGCGTGCTGTCCGTCCTCCGTAACGCCGACCCAGGGGCCCCGAGGGCGGCGGACCCCGCCCTCGACCTCAACGCCTACTCCCTGGCCGAGGACATCGAGATCACGCTCGTGCTGAAGGCAGCGGGAGTCGAGCTCGGGCTCGCGGACGCGCACGTGCACGCTGCGACCGTCGGCGGGATCGACGTGCCCGCGGCAGCGGCCCACGAAGATCTGCGTGCGCTGCTCGCAAGCGGCGTACGGGTGCTCGCCGTCGAAGAAGATCTCGCCGCCCGTGGGCTCGCCGCCGCTGACCTTCTCGAGGGGGTCGAAACAATGCCTGAAGGAGACCTCACGCATCTGCTCGTCAGCCACGACGTGACGCTTACCTGGAACGTGCCCTGAACAGCTGAAGGGAGGATCCGATGTCGGGGGAGGCAGCGCATGAACGACCCCGAGACCCCGAGGGTGGGCTGCCCGTAGATGTTCGTGGCCCACGCTTCTCCGCCGCGATCACCTTGACGGTGCTCGCGATCGCGCTCATCTTCCAACTCGAGTGGCTCGTAGCGCTCCAAGCGCTCGTATTCGCGGTCGCGGCCTTCCTGGGCCTGCGCTGGTCGCCGTACGGCAACCTGTTCCGCTTCCTCAAGCGCCGGCTGGACCTCGGCCCTCCACCGGAGGTCGAGCCGGAAGCCCCACCGCGCTTCGCCCAGCTCTGCGGCTTCATCGTGACCGGCGCAGCGTTGGTCGCCTTCGGCCTGCAGGCCGAGCTGGCCGGCTGGGTCCTCGTCGGGGTGGTGCTCGTGCTCGCATCGCTGCAAGCGTTCACCGGGATCTGCGTCGGCTGCGAGATGTACCTCATCGGCCAGCGTCTGCGAGCCCGCAGGGGAGGCGCCTAGTGCTACCGCCCGTCCTCCTCCGCCTGCTCGTCGTCGTCGCGGTTCTCGCGGCGGTGCTGGCTCTGGGGGCCTGGTGGAAGAGGCGTGACGGTCGGATCGTCGAAGCGCCCCGTGCGGGCCGACGCAGGCGGCGGTCGCGCAGCACTACCTCTCATCCCATCTCCTCGCGTGAAGGCCGCTTCGCAGCGGAGCAGCTTGCCGCGGTAGGCCTCGACGGCCCCGGTGAGGAGGTGCGAGCACTTCTGCTCACCTCTCCCACCTGTGGTCCATGCCGCACGGTAAGACGGGTTCTTGCTGAGGTCGCACAGGCGCGTCCCGAGTTTCGCTGGGTGTCGGTCGACGCTGGGGCATTCCTCGACATCGCGCGCGACCACCATGTCCTGCGTGTTCCGACACTGTTCGTGCTCGACCGCGACGGCTGGATTCTCGCCCGCACGAGTGGGGTGCCAGCCACCCGGGATCTGCTGAGGGTGGTCGACCGCGAAGCCGGCGGTCTGCATGCTGCAGACGGGGCCGCATGAGCGCTTCCGCCCCGCGAACTGCCCACGTACTAGCGTTTCCGTCCTTGGGACGACAGCCGAAGAGGGCGTGGACAGCGGTCTTGGGGCGGGTGGGCCGATTCCAGGAAGGGCTCGGCGTGGCGTGGCTCGTACCTAACGTGAACGGCGCTAGGCAAGAGCGCCGCGAGAGGAGCTGTCTTCGGTCGCCCAAGACGGCGAAGGAACTGGTGACGTGAGCGAGGCCGTCGTTCATTGGGTCTTCATCGGCCTCCTCGCGGTCATGACCGCCGCCACGGCCGTCTTCGCTCTCTACGTCATCTGGCGCACGAAGGGCTGACGCGGTCCGACGGCGACTCCCGTCTCACGGCGACCGTGCGATCACGCCGATCGGCACACTGATCATCCCGGCCCTACCCTGGGGTGTCAGCCAAGACAGCCACGGAAAGGGTGATGAGCATCGATGCCGTTCTGGCCCCCAGTGGACAGGGAGCTGTCGACGTGCGGGGCGCCGAACGGGGCAGCTTCCTGAACGCCGTGATATCGCAGGAGATCGAAGACCTCGCTGTCGGCCAGGTGGCGGGGGCCCTCTTCCTCGATCCACATGGCGTTCCCTTGGCGCTGTTCGACGTTGCCGTGCTCGCCGACCGCTTCGTGCTACTCACCCCAACCCAGGAGCTCGCCGACGAGCTGGCAAGGACCCTGCACAGCCGCACTTTCCTCTCGGACGCAACGTTCACGCTGCTCGACATCGAGGGGTGGGCGCTGCGGGGCGAGCGTGGCCGGGAGGTAGCGGTGGCGGCAGGCCTCGACCTCCACTCCGGGACGGTGGTCGAGATCGAGGGAGCGCTCCTGATCGGGCGAGACAGCGGTGTCGATCTCGTGGGACCCTCCCAAGCGGTCCAGCCGTTCGCCCAGCGACTGCTGGCTGCCGGTGCCGAAGCCGGCGAACCCGCCGCCCTCGAGAACTGGCGCATCGCGCATGGTCTTCCGGCCTGGGCTCGCGAGGTTCGGGCTCCCCATCTCCCCGAGGAGATGGGCTTGCTCCCCACCCATGTTCACCTCAAGAAGGGCTGCTACCCGGGGCAGGAGGCCGTTGCACGGATGTGGATGCTCGGTCGCCCTCGGCGGCGCCTGGCCCGAGTGCTGCTGGCCGGGGGAGCCGACGCAGGGTGGAGCATCGGAACGGGAAAGCGAGGAGTCGAAGTCACGAGCGCGACGACCTACGCCGGGGAGCGGGTAGGACTCGCCTATGTTCCGGCCGAAGCCCGCCCGGGGGATCGCTACGGGGACGACGAGGCGGCGGTCGTCGTACGCGGTCTTGTCGCTGAGGGGCTTGCCATCCCGGGACACGATCCCTCCGTCGTGCGCCGACGCGACCGCCGCTGACGCCTCGGGAATTCTTGCGACCGGACCCTCTTTTGTTCGAACTGTCCAATACGCCATCGTTGACCGGGGGTATGTTAGGGGGCAACCATCGGTTACCATCTCGCACCCATGACGATGCCGGACGAGGTCGAACAGCGCCTTCGCGACTACTTCGGTGCGCTCCTACCGCCTCATGTGGCGCACGTGGCGCTCTCGGACGTCCTGGAGCGGCTACCCCTGAATGCCTCGCCGGGGGCCGTTTTCGTCGCCGCTCACCAGGTGTTGCAGTCCCACGTCCGCGTCCGACCTGAGGTCGAAGCCGACGTGCTGGTCGAGGAAGCTGGCCTGTCCGTATCCGACGCCGCCACCGTGCTCGGATTGCGGGTACGTGAGGTGCGCGAGGCGCTCGAGGCCGCCGCAGCAGCCGCCGCAGCTTTCGATCGCAGTGTCAGCGAGCCAACCGCCCGCGAGGGCGGAGTTGCGGCCACCACTGCCCGCGAGCCGGCTGTCAGGGAGGCGGCTGCTCGCGGCGGCGGAGCTGGGGGAACGGCTGCCCGAGAACGCGTCGTCATGGAGGCGACGGACGCCCGCGGTGGTGGAGCTGCGACCACGGCTGCCCGCGATCGGGACGTGAGGCAGACCGCTGCGCGGAGGGGTGGATCTGCGGGAACGGCTGCCCGTGAGGGGGGTGCGAGGGAGCCAGCCCGGAGGGGTGGAGCTGCGACTACGGCTGCCCGTGATCGGAGTGTGAGGGAGCCGGCTGCTCGGGGGGGTGGAGCTGCGGCCACGGTGGAGCGCGAAGTCAGCGTCCAAGAGACGGCCGGGGGCCGCGAGAGTGGGGCTACGGCCACGGCGGAGCGAGACCTCGGTGCGGGGGAGCCGGCAGACGCTGCGGAGGCCGTAACCGAGGCGACCGCAACACTTCACCCGGACATCGAGG
>JBHELG010000031.1:0-51089 GCA_046263195.1 Nitriliruptorales bacterium
TGTGGTCATGGTGGCGGCGGCCGCTCTGGCCCCGCCTGAAAGTGGCGGGACGCTATGCAGCCGGGGTTTCCTGGCCGTTGCTCGCCTGTTTCCGCGGCGTTACGGCGCCGCGCTCCTCCTGCAGCCGCGGCACGATATCAGCGCAGGTCCACCCCTTGCGCCACGGTCTGGGAGCGACCCGGGGCGTTGAGCTCGCTCTCCGGTTCTCAACGCTCCCTGCTCGCTCTGGCTCGCCCACCGCCCGGCCGTGCGAAGGTGGTGCTTGGCTAGTGAGTCGACCTGGTGACCTTGCCGATCGAGCGTCGAATGCTGCGTCTCTGCCCGCGATGTCGACAACCCACGGAAGCTGACGCTGAGATGTGCCCGAGCTGCGGCCAGGACTTGGCGCTCGAGGCCGAGACGAGCGTGCATGGTGAGCGCAAGCCGGTCACCGCTCTCTTCGCCGACCTCGTCGGCTCGACCGGGCTTGCCGAGCAGATGGACCCAGAGGAGTGGGTCGGTGTCGTCAATCGGGCATTCGCCGTCATGTCCCAGTCGGTGGAGCGTTACGGCGGGACCGTGGCCCAATTCCTGGGGGACGGGATCCTCGCTCTCTTCGGGGCGCCGATCACCCACGAGGACGACCCCGAGCGGGCGGTGCGGGCGGGGCTGGAGATGCGTGCAGCGGTCGAGCGCACGACCGGCCTGGAGATTCGTGTGGGCATCAACACCGGCGAGGTCGTGGCCGGAGACATCGCGAGCGACCTCCGCTACGGCTACACGGCGATGGGGGACGCCGTGAACGTGGCTGCTCGTGTTCAGGAGGCCGCCGATCCCGGGGACGTCCTCGTCACCGCCGCCATCTACCAGCGCCTGGCACACCTCGCGGAGGCCGAGGACCTCGGGCTCGTATCCGCGAAAGGCAAGAGCGCTCCCATCCACGTCTACCGGCTGCGGAGTCTTTCCCCCACGCCGCCTTCCCGACGCTCGCTCGGTGAGCGTCGCAGCCCGACGCTGGGTCGCGGTCGCGAGCTGGCGCTTCTACATGAGGCGGTCGCGCTCGCACGTGCCGGTCGTGGCAGGGCCGCGCTCGTGACCGGTGAGCCCGGCATCGGCAAGAGCCGCCTCCTGGCAGAGTTACGCGCCTGGACGACCGACGTCCATCGGCAGACGGCATGGGCCGAGGGCCGCTGCCTCTCCTATGGCCAGGATCTCCCCTACCACGTGCTCCTCGAGGTCGTCCGCGACCTGCTGGGCGTGCCGCCGTCGCTCGGCGACGAGGTGGCAGGCCAGCTGCTGGCGCAGGTTCTCCGTGACCTGCTGGGGGAGGCTGGCATGGAGTTCCAGCCCTATCTCGCACACCTGCTCGCTCTTCCCCTCGAGCCGGCGGCCTCCAGCCGAGTGCAGGGCCTCGACCCCGCCGCCCTCCAGGCACGCTATCTCGGCGCCCTCGGCCAGGTCCTGCTCACGAGCGCACGCTCCGCACCGCTCGTCGTCGTCTGCGAAGACGTCCACTGGGCGGACCAGGCGTCGGTGGCGATTCTCACCAAGCTTCTACCGGTCGTCGACCAAGCACCGCTGCTCATGGTTTTCACGTCGCGGGTGGAACGGAGCGGGCCCGGCTGGGAGCTCGTCACGGAGCTACGCCGACACTTCGGCGACGGGCTCGTCGACCTCCGGCTCGGGGCGTTGAGGGAGGTCGAAAGCACACAACTCATCCAGTCCTTGCTCGAGGTCGAGGCGGTCCCCCGTGATCTGGCCGAGCTCGTGGTGTCGAGGTCGGAGGGCAACCCCCTCTTCGTAGAGGAGATTCTCCACTCGCTCATGGAACGTGGACTGCTCCTTCCCGGCGCCGACGGCTGGACGCTCAGCGGTGAGTTCGCCGACCTGGATATCCCCGACTCCATCCACGGTCTTCTCCTCGAGCGCATCGACCGTCTGCCTGAGGGGGCACGGGACGTACTGAAGGTGGCTGCGCTCATCGGCCGCCAGTTCTCCATTCAGGTGCTCGACGTCGTGCTCGATCGTCTCGGGCTCGTCGACCGGAGGGCGGAGCTCCGTGTGCTCGAGGGTGCGGGCCTCATCGAGGTCGCTGGCGTCCAGCCCGTGCTCGAGTACGCCTTTCGGCACCCTCTGCTGCACGATGCGGCCTATCGCTCGCTGCTGCGACAGCAACGCCGGCGTCTGCACGGCGTGGTGGGCGAAGCCATGGCGGAATTCGTCGGTGACCGTGGTGGTGAGCTCGCCGCGGTGCTCGCCGACCACTTTGAGCAGGCCGGCGACGGCGACCGTGCGGTCGATTACCTCATCGCCGCAGGTGGCCATGCCCTGCAGCGCCTGGCCATCGGTGAGGCGTTGTCGTTCTACGAGCGGGCATTGGCAGCCGTTCCGTCACAGCCTCTCGCCCCCGAGGACGTGGACCGGCGACTGGCCGTCCTGCTCGGGCTCGGCCGGGCGCAGCAGCGGACGGGGAGGAGCGACTGGTCCCGCGACACCTTCACCCGTGCAGCGGAGCTCGCGCGTGCCCACCACAGGGCAGAGCGGCTAGCGGAGGCTGCCGTCGCCCACGCCGAGGCGTGGCTCGTGTGGGACACGGCGGGCCAGCTCGTCGGCCCGCTCGAGGAAGCCCTCGAGCGCCTCCCCGAGGAGCCCTCGCCGCTGCGGGCCCGCGTCCTGGCCCGCCTCGCTCAGGCGCTGTATGCCCAGGGTTCCGAGCAGCGTCGACAGCAGCTCATTGGTGAAGCCGAAGAAGTAGCGCGCCGCAGCGGCGACGAGGCCGCGCTCGCCGACGTCCTCCTCGCCAAACGTCCGCTGCTCGGCCCCGACGACCTCGAGGAGCGGCTTCGGGTCGACGAAGAGCTCATCGCCATCGGCGAGGGCACCGGCGACCTCCGCCGAGCGGCCGACGGTCACGGCTGGCGGCTCGTGGACGTGCTGGAGCGGGGCGACATCGGGGAGGCCGACCTCGAACTGGCACGCCACGCGGAGCTCGCCGAACAACTCGGCGAACCTCTCTACCAGCGCGACACACTCATGTGGCGGGCCATGCGCGCCCTGCTGGTAGGGCAGTACGGGGCGGCGGAACAGCTCATGCTGGAAGCACGTCACGTCGGAGAAGCAGCCGGCGATCCCAGCGCGGAGATCATCTTCCTCGGCCAACGCTGGATGATGTTGTTGCAGCGGGGTCGCCCCGAGGAGCTGGCTGAGCTCCTTGAGGCGTTCCCTCCCTGGGCGGAGGAGCACCATGGATGGGTGGCGGGGTTCGCGTTGATCTTCGTTCACCTCGGAAGGCTGAGGGAGGCCCGGGAGTTGTTCGAGCGCATGGCCCGACGCGGCTTCGAGAACCTGCCTCGGGACGCGATCTGGATCGATGTCATGGCAACCAACTCGCTGCTCTGCGCGCTGCTCGGAGACGACGAACGGGCAGCGATCCTCTACGGGCTCCTCCTTCCCTACCGTGATCGCTGCAACGTGAGCGACCGCGCCGTCGCCTGCATGGGGTCTGTCGAACGTGAGCTCGGGCTCCTCGCCACCACGATGGCACGATGGGAGGACGCGACGGCGCACTTCGAGGCCGCGCTCGCACGCAACGAGACGCTCGGCTCGCCCCCGCTCGTCGCCCATACCCGTGCTGACTACGCGTCGATGCTGGCGCGTCGGGGAGACGTCGGGGACCTGGAACGGGCTGCGGCACTGCGCCGGCAGGCGGCGACGACGGGGCGGGAACTCGGGATGACGCGGCTGCTCGACGAGCTCGAGTCGGCCTAGGCCCCGAGGCCGGCTGGAGTCCATGCACCGGCAGCACGGGCCTGTCTGCCCGCGTGGTAGCTCGAGCGGACCAGCGGCCCGGCCTCGACATGATCGAAGCCGAGCTCGCGGCCCACGGTCGCGAAGTGGGCGAACTCCTCGGGCGTGACGTAGCGGTCGAGCTTGAGGTGCTGAGCCGAGGGCTGCAGGTACTGCCCTATCGTGAGCAGGGACACGCCGACCCCTCGCAGGTCGCACATGACCTCGACGACCTCTTCGTTCGTCTCGCCCATACCCGCGATGATGTTCGACTTCGTCGCACACCCGTCCGGCAGCATGCGTCGCGCTTCGGCGAGGAAGCGCAGCGATTCGCGGTAGCGGAACGCGGGGCGCACTGTCGGGTAGAGCCGCTCCACCGTTTCAACGTTGTGAGCGAAGACATCGGGCGCCTCGTCGGTTACCTGACCGAGTGCTCCCAGATTCATGGCGAAGTCGCTCGGCAGTACCTCTATGCCGCAGCCGGGGACGCGGACACGGATCTGGCGGATGCACTCGGCGAACAACCATGCCCCACCGTCGTCGAGGTCGTCACGGGCCACTCCGGTGATGACGACATATCGCAGGCCAAGGTGGGCGACAGCCTCGGCCACACGCCGGGGCTCGTCGCGGTCGTACTCCTGCGGTTTTCCCGTGCGTATCTGGCAGAAGCCGCAACGTCGGGTGCAGTCCTCGCCCCCGATGAGGTATGTCGCCTCGCGCTCCTCCCAGCACTCGTAGATGTTCGGGCAGCCGGCCTGTTCGCACACCGTATTCAGCGCCAGGTCCCGCATGAGTCGTTTGAGGTCGCGGAAGTTCTCGCCCTGCTGGGCCGTCACCCTCAACCAGGGCGGCTTGCGGCTGGCTGCTCGTCCTCCCAGCCCAGCCCGTGCCACGCCGGCCCGCCGGGCCCGCTCTTCGTCGAGCAGCCGCAGCGGTTTCACCCCGGAGGGGATGAGGGGTTCGCGTACCTTCGCGACGACGTGCTCGCTGCTCATGTGAGCCTCCCCACAGACTCGGAGCTGGATAGGCCAAGGTCTGCGAGGTCGGCTTCCTTGACCGTGCAGTCGAACACCTGCTCGGCGTGGACCCGCAAGCGGGCGAGAACGTCCTCCACGGTGGTGTCCACCCCAAGTGACTGCAGGGAGCACACGCCTTTGTCGGCGAGGCCGCACGGGACGATCCCGCGGAAATCCGCGAGGTCGGTGGTCACGTTGAAGGCGAAGCCGTGCCTGGTGACTGCCCGGCTGTTCACGTGTACGCCGATGGCCGCCAGCTTGTCGTCCCCCACCCAGACTCCCGTGAGCCCGTCGACCCGACGCGCGTCCACCCCGAAGTCGGCGGCGGTGAGCATGCAAAGATCCTCGAGTGCTCGCACATACTCCACGGTCCGCCGGATCCCCGTGAGGTGAAGGACCGGATAGCCCACCAGCTGACCCGGCCCGTGATAGGTCATGTCCCCTCCGCGGTCCACCCGGTGGAACTCCACGCCACGGCTCGCCCGTTCCTCTTCAGACCACAGCAGATGGCCGGGCTCGGCTCGGCGCCCGGCCGTGATGACCCTGGGGTGCTCGAGCGTGAGGAGGACGTCGACAATCTCGTCACGGGCTCGACGAGCCACGAGGTTCCGCTGCCACTCCCAGGCCTCCGCGTAGGCAACGAGCCCGGGGTGCAGCGTCAGTACGGGCTCACTGGGAGAGGCGGCGCGAAAGCTCAAGGCTCGAGACCCACCTCCGGTCCGAAGTCGTACTCCTCGAGGACAGCCTTGAGGTCCGCTAGAAAGCGGGCCGCATCGGCTCCGTCGATGAGACGGTGGTCATAGGTCAGACAAAGGTACGTCATCCAGCGAATCGCTATGGAATCACCGAGGTCTGGGGTCTCGACCACGATCGGCCGCTTCTCGATGCGGGGCGTGGCGAGGATCGCCACCTCCGGCGGGTTCAGGATGGGTGTGTCGAACAGGACCCCCCGCGAACCGGTATTCGTGAGCGTGAACGTGCCTCCCGATACCTCATCGGGCTTGAGTCGCCGGGAGCGGGCGCGTTCGGCAAGGTCCGCGATGGCACGTGCGAGGCCCGGGACCGTGAGATCGTCGGCTCCCTTGACGTTGGGAACGATGAGCCCTTCAGGGGTGTCTACGGCGATGCCGAGATTGACCGACCCGTAGTAGGTGACGGTGCCGGCCTCGGTGTCGATGGAAGCGTTCAGCTTCTCGTGGTGTGGCAGGACCATGCAGACGGCACGCGCCACGAACGGCAGGGGCGAGAGGCGAATGCCCTCCCGCTGTTGGAATTCCTCCTTGACCCGGTCCCTCAGGTGCACGACGCGAGTCGCATCGGCTTCTACGGTCGCCGTGAGCTGGGCGGTCGTTTGCAGGCTCTCCATCATGTGTCGCGCGATGATCTTTCGGATGCGAGTCAGAGGTTCCGTGCGCTGGCGGCCTTCGCCCCGTGCGGGCGCCCCGCTGGCGGGGGCCGGAGCTGTCCGAGGTGGGGATGCCGGCCGCGTCGGCTGATCCGGTTCGGTTCCCTCGGGTACGAGACGCTCCGGCGACGATGGTCCGGCCTTCTCCTCCTGGATCGCCCGCTCGACGTCCTCGCGGGTGATCCGACCCCCTCGACCGGTCGGCTTGATGCTCGAGGGGTCGAGGTTGTGCTCCTCGATGAGCCTGCGCACGAGGGGAGACACGAGCTCACCCCTTCCACGCACCTGAGCGAGGTCCCCGTCGCCTTCGAGCCGTCGCGTCGCGGGAGGCTCCGCACGCTCCGGTTCGAAAATTGCGGGCTCCTCGTGTTCGGGCGGTGCCACCGACTCGGCGACACGCTCCTCGGCTTCGACCTCGGAGAGAGCCCGGGACGACTGCTCACCCCCGCGGTCGCCAGCCTGCGCCGGGACCTGCCCGGTATCCGAGGGGGCCACGGCTTCCGCCGCGACCTCCGACTCGTCGGCGATGACCGCCACGACCTCGCCTACTTCGACCGTCTCGTCGACTCGTGCCCGAATCTCCTTCAGCACCCCCCTCGCGGGAGACGGCACTTCGGTGTCGATCTTGTCGGTCGAGATCTCGAACAGCGGCTGATCCTCCTCGACTCGCTCACCTTCCCCTACGAGCCAGGTGATGATCGTGCCCTCGGTGACCGACTCGCCGATCTCGGGGAGTCTTACCTCCGTGGCCACCGCTCTCCCTTCTCTTGTGGTTGTCACCCTCACCGCGTCAGGTGGCGTGGAGACCGCGGCCGGCGAGTGCGAGGTGAGCTTCTCCTATGGCCTCGTTCAAGGTGGGGTGGGGGTGGATGAAACGGGCCACGTCGATCGGCAGAGCCTCCCAGTTGTAGATGAGCTCAGCCTCGGCAATGAGATCGGTGGCTCGAGGACCCACGAGGTGGATGCCGAGCATCTTGCCGTCCTTGGCTGCGACGAGCTTCACCAGGCCCGACTGCCTCGCCATCTGGGCACGGGCAATGTGCTGGAAGGGGAACTTCTTCACCTCGACCTCGTAGCCGCGGGCCACCGCCTGCGGCTCGTTGAGGCCCACCGACGCCACTTCGGGGTGGCAGAAGGTGACACGAGGCACCCCGTCGTAGTCGATGGGGACGACGTCGAGTCCATACACCTGGTCCGCGACGAGAATCCCCTCCATGAACGAGGCGTGCGCGAGGCCGAGAGTCGGTATGGCGTCCCCGACGGCCCAGATTCCCTCCACGTTGGTGCGGCAGTACTCGTCGACCTTGATGAAGCCCTTCTCGAGCTCGACTCCGACTTCCTCGTACCCGACGTTCTCCGTGCGAGGTCGTCGTCCGACCGCCACGAGAAGGACCGTTCCTCCGACTGCCTCCTGTCCGTCTTTCGTGTCGATCGTGGCGACGACCCCGTCCGCGGTGGTGGCGGCGGAGGTGAGGGTTGCGCCAGTGATCGTCCGAATGCCGCGGCGCCGGAACTGCCTTTGGATCTCCCGCGAGGTATCGGGGTCTTCGAGCGGCAGCAGACGCTCCTCCATCTCGACCACCACGACTTCGCTGCCGAAGGCATGCCAGATCGAAGCGAATTCCATGCCCACCGCCCCGGCGCCGAGGATGAGTGACCGCTCCGGGATGAAGTCGAGGCTGAGAGCGTGGTCCGAATGGATGATCGAGGTGCCGTCGTAGGGGGCGGACGGGATGGCACGCGGCACGGATCCGGTTGCGAGGACGATGGCTTCCCCCCGGTACGTTCCCGCGTCCTCACCCTCCACCTCCACGGTCCGGGCATCCACGAGCCGGCCGTGACCATTGATGACCTCGACGCCGCGACTCTTGAGGGTCGTCTGCAATCCCTTGGTCATGCTCTCGACCACGGCGTTCTTGTGCGCGTGGACCGCCATGACCTCGATCCCCTCGAAGCTCGCCTTCACGCCGAACTCTCCCGCCTCCTTCGCGTGCTCGGCGATCTCCGCTGTTTGCAACAGGGCCTTGGTGGGAATGCAGCCCAGATGCAGACACGTGCCACCGACGATGCGCTCTTCAACGAGCCCGACGGACATACCCAGCTGGGCCGCCCGCAGCGCACACGAATAGCCGCCAGTCCCTCCGCCGATGATCAGGAAGTCGTACCGATCCTGACCCGCCACGGAGGCCTCCTGGATGGGCTCGGGGACGACGCTGGGTCACCTACCCACGGTAGTGCACCCGACTTCCAGGCGCAGTGGGCGCGACAATCGTCCGTCCGGGCCCGTCCCCGGCGGAGACGCTGGTCCTTCGCTGCTCATGGTGGGATCGGTGCCATGGCGCACGTGGCATTCTGAGTCAAACGGGGTCGGGCGCTTGGGTGCGCGGGAAGATGTCAGCCTGCGGCGGGGCGGGAAGCTTGGTTGTGCGGGAGAGGTCGTAGTGGCGGTCTTGGGCGTGTCAGACCGCGGGCGGGACAATTACGGAGACGGAGGCGAGGATGGGGGCTGAACGCACGGCACAGTTCGAAGGGCTCGTCAAGACGTCACTGTTCACCGTCCACCAGCACCTCGGCGCCAAGATCGTGGGGTTCGCGGGGTGGGCCATGCCGCTCGAGTACGAGGGCACCCTCGTGGAACACGAAGCGGTACGCAACTCCGTCGGGGTCTTCGACGTGTCCCATCTCGGTGCCATCTGGGTCACCGGGGAGGAGGCCGAGGCCACCGTCTCAGGGACCTTCACGAACGACCCTACCGGACTCGCTCCCGGCCAATCGCAGTACACGCTCTGCTGCGATGACAACGGCGGTGTCGTGGACGACCTCATCATCTATCGCATCGCGTCCGATCGGTTCCTCACCGTCCCGAATGCAGCGAACACCCGAGCGGTCTTGGCCGCGCTGTCCGACGCGGCCGAGCAGCACGGAGCGAAGGTCCAAGACGACTCGAGGCGGCTGGCCATGCTCGCCGTACAAGGACCCCGCTCCTTGGACCTCGTCGACCAACTCTTCCCCAACGTGCTGCCCCACGTCGACTACCGCGGCATCGGGGAAATCGACCTCGGACCCTCCGACACAGGCTGGCTGTGCCGAACGGGTTACACCGGCGAGCCAGGAGTCGAGCTCGTCCTGCCCCAAGTCGACGCCCCTGGCTGTTTCCGTGAACTTCTCGAGCTCGGCGCTGCGCCCTGCGGGCTCGGAGCGCGCGACACGCTGCGCCTCGAGATGGGCTACCCCCTGCACGGCCACGAGCTGAGCGTCGAGACCGACCCCTTCGAGGCCGGGCTGGGATGGGCCGTGAAGCTCGACCGGGGAGCGTTTCGCGGTCGCGAGGCGCTCCAGGCCGAGCGGGAACAGACACCGCGCCGACGGCTGCGGGGTCTCCGGGCCCGGGACCGGGGGATCCCGCGGTCGGGGATGGCCGTATACCGTGATGGGCAGGTCGCCGGGCGAGTCACCTCGGGAACGTTCTCACCAACCCTGCGGGTCGGTATCGGACTGGCGTACCTCGACCCGGCGATCGACGTGGGAGACCACGTCAACGTGGACGTGCGCGGCAGGGAGTACGCCTTCGAGGTTGTCGACCCACCCTTCGTCGATCGCGATCCCCGCGGTTGACGCACCATTGTGGAGCCGGTGGAGACACGGAGTCGCGAGACCCAATCGCGCTCGAGACCGAAGCGGAGGCGCGTGGACCGGGCCGGTTCGAGCGACGGGGGCCGTCTAACGGACGGGTCCCACGCCTGTAGCTTGCGGCAGGGGACGAGGATGGTGAACAACAGGCAGCAGAACCGGCTGCGCTTTGCCTCGTGCGCACCCGAATCACTGCCGTCCATGATCGGGCGGAAACGGCGCTTCCAGCTGGACGTAGCACCAAACTTGCGATTCGAGAAGGAGGAGACGAGATGAGTGTCGTGAGCAAGATCAAGGGCTTGACCCTCGTGGCGTTCGGTGCGGCCGCCGGCGCCGCGGCCTACCACTTCTTCGATCCCGATCGTGGCCAGGTCCGGCGGGAGCAGACCGCCGAACAGCTCGCCGCCCGCGCTCGGGAACGAGCGCAGGACCTGCGCCAGAAGATCGACTACCGAGCCGGAGAGGTGAAGGGCGCGGTGGCCGAGAGCGTCGGACGCTTGCGCGAGGACGAGCCGCTGAATGATCAGACCCTCAAGCACAAGGTGGAGAGCGAGGTCTTTGGCTCCGGTCGCTTTCCCAAGGGGAGCATCCTCGTGGATGCACACGAGGGGATCGTCGCGCTCCGTGGACAGGTCGAGGACGCGGAGCAGCGTGGCGCCCTGGTGGAATCGGTCCGAAGAATCGATGGAGTGGAGGAAGTCGAGGACCTTCTGCACCTGCCGGGTGAGCCTGCACCCACGGTCGAACCCGCCCGGAGAGCCGGCTCGCAGCCGAGCTGACGTCCCCACAGCACGCGAAAGCAGGTGCGATGGCTACCAAACGGCTCGCGCGCTTCAACGCGGTTGCGGTATTCGAGCGCGTCGAACACGCCCTGCAAGCATTGGAGACGCTCGCTGACAGCGGGCTGCAGGCCGAGGAACTGTCGCTGCTCGGCCCCGAGCACGAGATGCGCCCCGGGACGGGGAGCGTCACGGAGGAGACGGCCGACAGCACGAGCGGGATCGGCAAGGCTGCCGCCACCGGCACCGTTGTCGGCGGCGCTGCGGGCGGAGTTCTCGGCGCTCTCATCGGGGCGGCCGCGACGGCCATCCCGGGCGTTGGGCTCGCGGTCGGAGCAGGAGCGATCTATGCGGCCGTCGCCGGTGCCACCACGGGGCACGTCGCGGGCGGGTTGCTCGGGGCTCAAGCCGGGGCGCGAAAGTCCATGATGTGGGAGCAGACCCTGCACCCACTGGTCGCCCTGGTCGACGAGCAGGGCTATGTACTCCTCGGCGTTCATTCTGATGACGAGGAACGGGTCGACCTCGGCATGCAGGTGCTGCGTCGCTTCCAGCCCCGTGACCTGCACCGGCTCGACGCCGAGGAATCGTTCGTCCCGCCCGGCGACGTCTCCGCAGTCGTCGGGCGGAGCATCCCGTCGAGCCACCCCGACCATCCGGGGGCCGCTCTGGGCCGCGATGCAGTTGAGTGGGATGACGCCCGCAAGCTTGGTACGGAGCTTCGCCCGAAGGAGGGCTCCATGCCCCCACGTGAGTCGCCGCCTGAGTGAAGGTGGTTGTCGCTCCCGACTCCTTCGGTGGCACGCTCTCGGCGGTCGAAGCCGCTGAGGCGATCGCCACGGGCTGGTCACAGGCCCGGGCTGGGGACGAGATCGTTGTGCTGCCCCTTGCCGACGGCGGTGAGGGCACGCTGGAGGTGGTCGCCGGCGACAGGTACGAGCGGCGGACCGTCGAGGTCGCCGACCCCCTGGGACGCCCACGTCAGGCCACGTGGCTGCGACGTTCAGATGGCACAGCGATTGTCGAGTCCGCCGAGGCCTGCGGCCTGAAGCTGCTCGAGCCCGCCGAGCGGAATCCGTTGAGGACGACGACCTACGGGGTGGGGCAGTTGCTGGAGGCGGCGAGGCGGTCGGGCTGCCATCGCGTCGCCGTCGGCCTCGGAGGTTCTTCGACGGTCGACGGCGGAGCAGGCGCGGCCGTCGCGCTCGGCGTGCGGGTGCTGGGTGCCAGCGGTAGTGGCGTGAAGATCGGGGGAGGCGATCTCGTCTCCGTCGCTCGGGTCGTGCCCCAGTGGCTCGACCCTGACTGGGGCGACGTGGAGGTTGTGCTGTGGTCGGATGTCGAGACGCGTCTCGCCGACGCCGCGGCGACCTTCGCTCCGCAAAAGGGGGCGACGCCAGAGGCGGTCGAGCGTCTCGCAGCCGGCCTCGCCCGATGGGCCGACGTGGTGGAGCGGGACCTGGGAGGGTCTTGGCGGCAGCTTCCCGGCTCGGGAGCGGCAGGCGGGCTCGGGTTCGGTCTGGCGGCCGTGCTCGCCGCCCGGCTTGTACCGGGGGCGCAGGCGGTCGCTGAGCTCGTGGGTCTTCGTGACGCCCTCGACGCCGCCGACCTACTCGTCACCGGTGAGGGTCGGCTTGACGCGACGAGCCTGGAGGGGAAGGTGGTCGGCACGGTTCTGCAGTCCGCCGCCGAAGCGGAAGTCCGGGTCGTCGCGGTCGTGGGTGAGCACGCGGAGAAGGTCGAAGGGTTGGCCGACCTCGAGGCGGCCTCAGCGGACGGACCAGGTCGGAACCCGGCCGCCGAGGTCGCCGCCGCCGCAGAGCGGCTGGCCGGACGGATCAGGAGCTGAGATCGCCAGGTCGGGGCCATGCAGCGAACGAACTTCGATACAATTCTGCTGCGACGGGCGCAGGCCGTCACCGGTCTGTACCATCCTGACACCGAAGAACAGGGAGAACAGAGCGTGAGCGTGATCGGAGAACGGAGCGTGAGCGTGATCACCGTCACTGAGCGCGCCGCTGGCAAGATGAAGGAGTTCCTGGCCGCCCAGGAGGAAGCGGGCGACGAGATCGCCCTGCGTGTGGCAGTGCAGGCCGGCGGCTGCGCGGGCTTTCGCTACGCCCTCTTCTTCGACGACCGGGTCCTCGAGGGAGACGCCCACGACGAGCAGCACGGCGTCAAGGTCCGGGTCGACAAGCAGTCGGCGCCGTACCTCAGCGGTGCGGTCATCGACTGGAAGGAGAGCCTCGAGGCCTCCGGCTTCTCGATCGAGAACCCGAATGCCCAGTCGGCGTGCGCCTGCGGCGACAGCTTCTCGTAACTGCCTGAACAGCTCAGCCTCGCGGCCCCAGCGCAACACGGCTGGGGCCGCGCTCGTCTAGCCAAAGGAGGACGAGCCTCGCCCGAGGGCGACGTTGGAGCAGGCGGTACCGTTCCCGTCGGGAGGATTCGTGCTCTACCACTGGCTCGCCGACCTCACGGTCGTCGTCCACTTCGCCTTCATAGCCTTCATAGCTCTGGGCGGGTTTCTCTCCTGGCGCTGGCCGCGTCTGGTCTGGCTGCACATACCGGCGGTCACATGGGGCGTTGCCATCATCACGATCGGTTTCACCTGCCCCCTAACTCCCCTCGAGAAGTACTTCCGCGGGCTGGCAGGTGGTGAGGGGTACGAGGGCGGCTTCGTGGACCGCTACCTCGAAGACGTCATTTATCCGGACGAGCTGACCCATCTGCTGCGCCTGCTGGCCGGGATGTCCGTGCTGGCGGCCTACTTCGGGCTCGCTGTCAGACGGCAGCGCAGTCGTGGCTTGGGCCGGCTGGGGCACGATCCAGCCGAGTATGCGGTTCGTTCCTCTCCGGGTTAGCGGTCGACATGGCCCCGGTCGTGGGCCGGAGAAATGGTGTCGGAGACGTTGCAGGCGCTGTTGACGAGCCCTACGTGGGAAAAGGCCTGGGGGAAGTTGCCCAACTGGCGTCGCGATGATGGGTCGTATTCCTCGGCCAGCAGGCCGACGTCGTTGCGGACGGCCAGCAGTCGCTCGAACAGGTGTCGCGCCCGCCCGAGGCGGCCGGTCATCGCGAGCGCGTCCACGAACCAGAAGGAGCAGAGCAGGAAGGCGCCTTCACCCGGCGGCAGGCCGTCCTCGCTGTCCTCACTGCGGTAGCGCCGGACGAAGGGGCCCTCCGAGAGTTCGCGTTCGATCGCCTCCACCGTGCCCCGGACCCGAGCGTGGGAAGGGGAGAGAAAACCCACCTGGGGAATGAGCAGCAGGCTCGCATCCAGCTCTCTCGAGCCGTAGTACTGGGTGAAGGTGTTGCGCTCCGCGTCATAGCCCTTGCGCATCACCTCACGGTGGATCTCGTCGCGCAGGGCACGCCAGCGCCGTGCTGGCCCCTCCAGCCCGAGCTGTTCGACCGTCTTGACGGCCCGGTCGAAGGCCACCCAGGCCATGACGCGGGAATGGGTGAAGGGTCGCCGGGGCCCCCGGACCTCCCAGATGCCGTGGTCCGGTTCGTCCCACATCGACTCGAGATAGTCGAGCAGGACGCGCTGAAGTTCCCAGGCCTGCTCTTGCGGCTCCATTCCCGCGCGACGGGCGTAGAACAGGGCGTCGAGCACCTCACCGTAGACGTCGAGTTGCAGCTGGGCGGTGGCGTCATTGCCCACGCGCACCGGACGCGAGTCCTCGTAGCCGGGCAACCAGGGCACCTCGAGCTCCGGTAACCGCCGCTCGCCGGCCAGGCCATACAGGATCTGGAGCTGCGAGGGATCGCCCGCCACCGCACGCAGCAGCCAGTCACGCCAGGCGATGGCTTCCTCGAGGAATCCGGCGTGCACCAGCGCATACAGGGTGAAGGTGGCATCGCGCAGCCAGGAGTAGCGGTAATCCCAGTTGCGGCGGCCCCCGAGAGCTTCCGGCAGGGAAGTCGTGGGCGCGGCCACGATTCCGCCTGTCGGGGCGTACGTGAGCGCCTTGAGGGTGATGAGGGAGCGTTCCACCTCCTCCCGCCACTCTCCCTGGTAGGTGATGCGGCGACTCCACGCCTGCCACCACTGCGTAGTGGCGGTCACGGCGGCCAGCCCATCGATGGGGGGCGGGGCAGGCTGGTGGGATGCGTGCCAGGTGAGCACGAAGGGCACGCGCTGTCCCTCGGAGATGGTGAACTCGGCGACCGTGCTGAGGTTCTCGCCGCTGGTTGGAACGGGGGTGGTCAGGGTCAGGGCGTCAGGCCCCGCGACCATCCGGGTGATCATCTGCCCGCTGGTCACCCAGGGAACGACCAGACCGTAATCGAACCTCACGACGAGATGCATCCGCATAGCGACCCTGCCGCGCACCCCCTCCACTACCCGAACCACGTCGCAGTTACCTCCCCGATTGTGTTCGTCGCCTCGGGGGGGCATGAGGTCCAGCAGCCGGATGGTGCCGCCATCCGTATCCATCTCGGTCTCGAGCACGAGCGTGCTGGGTCGGTAGCGGCGGCGGACGGCCCGTGGGGCGGCGGCGGGGGCCAGGAGCCACCGGCCATGGGAAGCCTCGCCCAGCAGCGCCGCGAAGCAGGCCCCGGAGTCGAAGCGGGGGAGACACAACCAGTCGATGGAGCCGCTACGAGAGACGAGCGCCGCCGTCTGGGTATCCCCGACGAGGGCGTAATCCTCGATGGGACCACTCACTGCTGCCTCACCCACACCCGTCCGTCCACTTCAAGGACCTCGTCGGCCTTCATGTCCTGCACCTCGGCTCGTCTGAAGGCTGGATAGCGCTGCTTGGGGGAGACGTTCCCCGCCGGTGCGAGATCGTAGGTCGTCTTACATGGCCGCTTTCCGAGCTGTAGCGCTAGCTGACTGGCCAGCGGCGCCGTGGAGGGGAACGGACTACGGTCGACAACAGTTGCCGCTGCGTCTTTGGGCCGGCTCTGGAGGATGAAGGTGCGTGTGCTCGTGGTTTCCGAGGACGAAGCCGAGCGTCTGCGCGCCACAACGGCGCTACGTGATCGTCGGGACGTCGAGATCACCGAGGTCTCATCCGTCCTCGAGGCGCACGGTCGCACCGAGGAGGAGCAGTTCGACATTCTCGTCTTCGACGGAGACATGCGCCCCGAGGGGGGTTTCTCACTCCTGTACGAGATCAGGGCACGCGCCGAGCTCAAGGGCGAGGGGGTACCGCCGGCCATCATGCTCATAGGACGCGAGGATGACCGCTGGCTCGCACTCCGCTGGGCGGGTGCGATGGAGGCGCTCGTCAAGCCGGTCAATTCGTTCGTGCTGGCCAAGCGCGTGGAAGCGATCGTCCGGGAGACGGGTGGCCTGGTACCAGCAGCTCCGATCGGTGAGACCGCAGTCGGGCCCCTGGCCATGGACGAACCTCCTGACATCGCGCGGGATGAGGCGCCCGGCGGCCCGCCCTCGGAGCTGCCTTGAGGTCTGATCGGGGCGTGCGCCATGGCGGCGCGTAGCCAATCCGGTCGCAGATCCCTCAGTCGGGGCGCTAGTTTTCCGGCCAATCCGTGGTGAGGTGGTTGGGTGAACGTCGACAACGCTGTCTCGTGGCCGGCGCTCCTGGCTGTCCTGCTGCGTGGGCAGCCCCTCACTGAGCAGCAGGCAGCCGAAGCCCTCTCGGTGATCATGCGGGGAGATGCGAGCCCTGTGCAGATCGCCGCTTTCCTGGTCGGGTTGCGCGCGAAGGGGGAGACAGCGGAGGAGATCGCGGGTTTCGTGTCGGCCATGGTCGCCCATGCCGAGCGCATCGAGCTCGATGGCGTGCTCGTGGATACCTGCGGAACAGGTGGGGACCAGGCTGGAACGTTCAACATCTCGACGATCGCTGCGCTCGTGGTGGCTGCCGCAGGGGTTCGGGTGGCCAAGCATGGAAACCGAGCGGCCTCCGGTCGCTGCGGCTCCGCCGATCTGCTCGAGGCGTGGGGAGTTGCCATCGACCTGCCGCCTGCGGCCGTGGCCAGGTGCGTGAGTGAGGTTGGGATCGGCTTCCTGTTCGCCCGCAGATTTCATCCCGCCATGCGTCACGTCGCGGGGGTGCGAGCTGAACTCGGCGTACCGACCATCTTCAACGTCCTCGGACCGCTCACGAACCCCGCCGGGATAGAACGACAGGTCGTAGGCGTTGCCGACGCCCGGCTCGTGCCGCTCGTCGCCGAAGCCCTCGTCCGCCTCGGGCGCCAGCATGCACTCGTCTTCCGGGGGGAGGACGGACTGGATGAGCTGACGATCACCGGTCCGAGCCAGTTGTGGGAGATCCGGGACGGCCGGGCAACGCCGTCATTGTTCGATCCGGCCTCCCTCGGCCTTCCTCGGGCTCGACGCGAGGACCTGGCAGGAGGCGGGGTGGAGGACAACGTCCGTATCGCCGAAGCCGTCCTGGCGGGCGAACCGGGGCCTGCCGCTGACGTGGTCGCGCTGAACGCGGCGGCTGCCTTGTACGTGGCCGGAGTGGCGCGACGAATAAGCGACGGGCTCGATATGGCGCGGGACGTGCTCGCATCGGGTGCCGTGAGCAAGGTGCGTGACCGCTGGGTGGAACGCAGTCAGGAGCTCGCACGGGAGTGGGACGGATCCTGACAGGGACGTCGACCCGGGGGGACCAGGAGGGCCTGCATGCAAGCCGCATGTCGGCTATGCGGCGTCTGTCTGCTTGGGGCGCTCGCCATGTTCCCGCTCGCGCCGACGGAGATCGCGGATGAGGGCGCGCCGTTCCGACTCGCGCATGCCCCCCCAGATCCCGTACGTCTCTCGATTGGCGATCGCGAACTCGAGGCACTGTCGGCGCACTTCACAGCAGGCGCAGTACGCGAGCGCCTGCTGCTGATCCTCCTCCTCCACGGAGAAGAACAACTCCACATCCGCACCTCGGCAGGCGGCACGCTGCTGCCCGCCTTCGACCACCCAAGCATGCTGAATGAGCATGGTTTGCGTCGACGCCAATCTGCAACCTTCCCGTCTGACTCCGTGCTGCACTGCTCCACCCGGTGTCGGCACTGGCCTCATCCCGAGGAGCCGGTCCTGCCGGCCGGGCGAGGTGGTAAAGGGCTCTGCACCGGGGCATCCGAAAAGACCAACGGGGGCGGACATGCGGGTGTTCCAGCGTCGCAAAACGTGGGGCTCGGCGGGCGGGACGCATCCGACGGTCGCCGAAAAGGCGCTTGTGCGACGCTGACCGGACCGGCAGGGTCGCGGGGAGGCGACGGGAGCGGGACGCGAAGTGAACGCCTGCGAGCTGCTGGCACGCTGCTTGGAGAACGAGGGGGTCGACTACGTATTCGGCGTTCCCGGCGAGGAGAACGAGGACTTGCTCTTCGCCTTGGACGGCTCTCCGATCCAGTTCGTCCCGACCCGTCACGAGCAGGGAGCGGCCTTCATCGCCAACGTCTGGGGCAGACTGACCGGTACCGCAGGGGTGTGTCTATCCACCCTCGGCCCGGGAGCAACGAATCTCATAACCGGCGTGGCCGACGCGAATCTCGACAAGGCGCCGCTCGTGGCCATCACCGGTCAAGGTGACCTCGAGCGGCTCCACAACGAAAGCCATCAGCTCCTCGACGTCGTCTCGATGCTGCAACCGGTGACGAAGTGGAACACGTCGATCTCCGCGCCTCAGATCATCCCAGAGGTGGTTCGCAAGGCGTTCAAGCTCGCCGAGCTCGAGAAGCCAGGCGCCACCCATCTGCAACTTCCGGAGGACGTCGCCGCCATGGAGGTGGACCCGCACCTCAAGCCGCTGGCGAGGAAGGCTGTACGAGGGCCGCGTCCGGACCGCCAGACCCTGGACGAAGCCGTGCGGCTGCTGGGGGACGCCCACCGGCCTCTCGTCCTCGCAGGCAACGGAATCATTCGAGGGCGCGCGAGCGGTCGCCTGACGGATTTCGTGGAGAGGCTGGACGTCCCGGTCGTGTCCACCTTCATGGGCAAGGGCGCCGTGTCCGATCGCAGTCACCAGTCGCTGTTCGCTCTGGGACTGAACTTCCGTGACTACGTCATGGAAGCGGTGGACGCTGCGGATCTCGTGATGGCGGTTGGCTACGACACCGCGGAGTATGCGCCTGATGCCTGGAACGCGGGCAGGGACAAGAAGATCCTCCACATCGACTTCCACCCCGCAGAGGTGTACGACAGCTATATGCCCGTCCTGGAAGTCGTCTCCGACATCTCGGCGGCGCTCTCGGAGATCACCGGCGCTCTTCCGGTCGACCGGGTCACCTTCGATCACGACTGGTTTGGACCCGTCCGCGACCGGATCGTGCGGGACATCGCGTCCTATGAGCTCGAGGAGGGACAGCCGTTCACCGTCCCCGGGGTGCTGAACGTAGTTCGGGAGGTTCTCGACGACGGCGGGCTGATGATCAGCGACGTGGGTAGCCACAAGATGTGGATCGCCCGCAACTTCCCGACCTTCATCCCAAACGGCTGCATCATCAGCAACGGGCTGGCGAGCATGGGTATCGCCCTGCCTGGCGCCATAGCCGCCGCACTGGTCGATCCCTCACGGCCGATCATCGCTGCCATGGGCGACGGGGGTTTCCTCATGAATGCTCAAGAGCTCGAAACCGCGAAGCGGCTCGGCGCCGCTTTCACCGCGCTCGTCTTCAATGATTTCGATTACGGCCTGATCAGCTGGAAGCAGGAGATGAGTCGGGAAAGTTCGGTGAGCACGCGCATCGACAACCCCGACTTCAGGCAGTACGCCGAGAGCTTCGGCATCCGCGGTTACTGCCCCAGGGACCTGGCTGAGCTTCGAAGCGTCCTCTACCAGGCCGTGGCATCGAAGGAGCTTTGTGTTGTGGAGGTGCGGGTCGACGCGAGCGTGAACCACGAGCTCGTGGAGAAGCTCTCGCGCCACTGGGCGGAAACGTGATTCAGGCCTGCTGACAGGCTGGACAGTAGGTCGATCCGCGTTGGGCGACGACGACCTTGCGCAGAGGCGTCCCGCAGCGGAAGCAGGGCTGGCCGGCTCTGCCGTAAACCTGCAGAAACGCGCTGTTGCGGCCGCTCTGGCCGTTCACCATGCGATAGTCGCGGAAGGTCGTGCCTTCGTGCGCGATCGCCTCGGTCAGCACGGCTCGGATCGCCGCGTGGAGCCGGAGCGCTCGACGGCGACCAACGCGCCGCGAGGCGGGGTGGATGCGGGCCCGCCACAGGGCCTCGTCCGCGTAGATGTTTCCCACTCCGGCGACATAGCGCTGAGCGAGGAGCACGGCCTTCGCGGGTGACCGAGTGGCGGCGAGGGCACAGGCGAAACGGTCGGGGTCGAAGTCGTCGTCGAGGGGTTCGGGACCGAGGGCGGCGAGGGTCGGTATCAGGCGGTAGTCGCCGGCTTCGACCACGCTGATCCTGCCGAAGCGTCGCACGTCGCGGAAGGCGAGCTCACGACCATCATCGAGGGTGAACCGAGCCCGCGTGTACGCGTCGACCCCGTCGAAGCGCAGCGAGCCCGTCATGCCGAGGTGCAGAACGAGCTCGAGCGCCGAGTCGAGCGGGCAGACGAGAAACTTCCCCCGTCGCCCCACCGCCAGGACGGTGCGGTCGGGCAGGCGCTCCAGCCCGGCGAAGCGCCTCTGGGGGGAGGCGTAGACCGCCTCTATACGGCGCCCGGCGAGAGCCGGAGCGAGCTGGCGACGAACCGACTCGACCTCGGGCAGCTCGGGCATGCGTCGAGACTACTGGACGGGGCCCGGAGGCGAAGAGGGCAGTACGGTGGTTTCGACCGCGACACGCGTTCGATGGAAGGAGACGCTATGAGCGACAGCCCCAGCCCGACCGAGTCGAGCGACGTCGTCCAGAACGCGCAGGGCACGAGCAGTGGGGAGGCCCCCGCCACGATCTTCCCGGATGAGGATCGCACGGACGGTGCGACCGAGCAGGAGGAGCGCGACAGGCGCGAGGGCACCACGCAGCGAGGTGAAGACCTCGAAACCCTCGGTCCCGGTTCTCCAGGTATGACAGTGGACCCGGACGGACTGCGGTAGTCCTTCGGCCGCATCCCACGCCTGCCCGACGGGGGGCCGGACCAAGCCTGGCTGGCGCTTGCCCCGGGCAGAGTTGCCCAGCGACGGCGGACTTTGACGAAAGGAAACGCGATGAGCGAGAGCAGCAGCGGACCGGGCAATCCGGTCGAGCGTGTCGTCGAAAAGGTGACCGGGACAGCCAAGGAGGCCGCAGGCACCATCACGGGCAACGAGGAGCTGAGAAGAGAGGGCGAGGAACAGGAGCAGGCCGCGATGGCCGGGCCCCAGGAGGTGAGGGAGCGTCCAGGCAGGGAACAGATAGGGCGAGAAGCCGAGGAGCAGGGCACCCAGCACCCGGGTCCTGCGCGGCCCACGGTAGCCGAAGACTTCCAGTAGTCCCAAGGGTTGCCATCGTTCCTGTCGCGCCCGCGGCACAGGGAGCGCGTTCCGAGCAACTCCCGAAGCGGGTGCTCGCGTCGGTACCGTGTAGGCATGGACTCGAACGGGCGACGGGGCGTCATACGGCGCCTCGAACGCGACCGCGACGAGTTGGGCCGGCCGTCGAATGCTCGCCCACGCGACGGGCTGGGACGGCCGCTGGCCCGGGACGCCGAGCCCGAGCTGACCCTGGAGGAGTTCGACTTTCACGACCCGAAGGAGGCGCTCGGAAAAGCGATCGAGCTGTGGAACGAAGAGCGCTTCTTCGAGGCGCACGAGGTGCTCGAGAACGTGTGGCAGGCTGCGCCCGAGGAGGACCGTAGGTTCTGGCAGGGGGTCATCCAGGTCGCGGTCGGATGTGTCCACCATCAGCGTGGCAACATCCACGGCACGATCGTGCTCCTGCGCAAGGCGGCGGACAAGCTGGCCGACTACCCCGACATCCATAACGAGGTCGACGTCGAGCAGCTACGAGTGTTCGCCGAGGGTGTCGCCGCAGCTGTCGAGGAGGTGCAGCAGATCCTCGCCATCGAGTACCCCAGATTCCCGGCCTCGCACGAGGACGTGTCGCCTAGATTGGACGAGGGAGCGTGTTCTCTGGACGACGCCCAGAGCAGCACATGATCGCATGAGCGACATCGCGCAAGGGCTCGTGCCGGGATACCGGTTCCGGTGTGAGGGGTGCGGCAACGTCACCCGCTTCGACGTCGTGGAAGAGGGTCGCACCCGCCGCTTCTACCACTACGACCTGGGCGGTATGGGCAGGGTGGAGGAGGAGGAGGTCCTCTCCCGCACGGTCCAGTCCGTCACCTGCCGCTGGTGCGGGCGATCGGACGCGATCGTCGTCGAGCCGTCCCCGGCAGCGGCCTCGGACGCCTGACGCCGATGGGTTCGACGCGGGGAGGAGGCGGCAGTAATGGGCGGGGTGTACCGTCCGGTCACATGGAAGGGAGTCGACGATCCTGGTACCGGGCCCTCGTCGGGGCCGCGATTGTGGGTGGCATTGCCGCGCTCGCGGCCTCGGCGCGACGACGTAGGCCCGCGGCACCACAGCCGAGCGTGCCGGTGGAAGGGGCCCGGCAGCGGCGACGCCGGGGCTCCCCGGAGGACCGTGGCCGGGTCCGCAGCTACGCGATCGACGTCGAACGTCTGCGACAGACGGAGGCGTTCGAACCGGCGGTCGAGTACCTGACCTACATTCAGTCGCGGCGAGGGCAGAGCTCCCACTTGCTGTTCGTCCGTCACGAGGACCTCGATACCATCGCCGCGCTCGAGGGGGAACAGGTGGAGACCTTCCTCGAGCGACTCCAGCACCTCGGTGTCGTCATCTCGAAGAACTAGGCGGAGGGGATGAACCGGGGGTGGGAGGAACCATCCGAGCACTGTTTCGAGGGGTCATATGAGCGGGGAAAGCGCTCCGCCTGCCGCAACCCTGCTCGAGCAGCTTCCTCGAGAGGACTGGCTGTCCCTGCTCCCCCACCTGCGAGCGGCACTCAATCAGCTCGATGATGACCTCGTGACCCCTCGCATGGCCCAGTTGCGGGCAGTCCCCTCCGCGAGACTCGCCTCGGGGAGATCCCGGCGAGACCTCTGCCGGCTTCTCGCTGATGGTGGCCCCTTGTGGCGGGCCACGGTCGAGCGTCTCGCGGCTGACGAGGACGCCGCACACCGATTCGCGTGGCTGCTGAACGATGAACAGCCCCCCGGTCCTCGACCACCGCGTCCTGCACCACAACCGGCTCGGTCGGAACGGGATGCTCGGGCCCGCATCCGGGCCCGAGAACTGCTCGAACAACGGGACGCCGCACGAAGGCGAGTGGCAGGCCTCGAAGCACGGCTCGAGCTCGAACGTGGGCGGAGCGCTGCTCTCCAGAGCGAGCTCGAGCAGGTGATGGCGGAGCGCGATGAGCTCGCGCGCAGGCTCGAAGACGCCGCAACTGAGCGGGAACAGGCGATCGATCGCGCCGCACGGCAATCAGAAGCACAGCTCGCCACCTTGCGCCAAGAGCTGCGCGCCCTCCGGCGAGCGGACGAGGAGCGCCGGCAGCGCCGTCGGAGCGAGGCAGACCGACGCGCCGAGAGTCAAGACGAGGCGGAACGTGAGCAGGTGGATCGGTCCTGGCGCTCACGACGCGTCGCCACACCTGGCCGTCCCAGCCGTCTCCCGAAGGGTGTGGCCCCGGGGACGGTGGACGCGGCGGCTGCGCTGCTTACCGCCGGGCGCTGCGTGCTCGTCGACGGTTACAACGTCACGAAGCAGCACCGAGGCCACCTTCCGCTCGAGCAGCAGCGCCTGTGGCTGCTCCGGCTGCTCGAAGGGTTTGCGGCACGGACCGGGGTCCGTTGCCGCGTCGTCTTCGACGGGGATCCTTTGGCCAGTCCCCCCGCCACGATCTCCCGCGGCGTTGGAGTGACCTTCACGAAGGGTGAGACCGCCGACGACGAACTCGTGGCGATGGTTGCCGCGCTGCCTGCCGATGAGCCCGTCGTCGTTGTCACTGACGATCGGGAACTCGCGACTCGCCTCGCCGGCTACGGGGTGGACGTCATCGGCACGCGAGTCTTCCTCGACGTCATCGAGTAGTCAGCCTGACTCTGAGCCTTCCACGCTTCAGGGCGATAAGTTGTCGCGCAACAGGCAGGATGAGCACAGGCTGTCCCGCCTACGGTCTTGGCAAGCCAAGACCGCTACCCACGCGGAAGGGCTGCTTCCTGGGGCCGGCAGAGAGCCGCCTCCAGGCGGCTGGTCTGTGCGGGGGAGGGGCGGGAGGACACGGCGCCGGAGACGATTGTGATCAACGTGCACCTCATCGGCTATACGGCCGACCTGAGACACATCGTCTTGGACCTCGACCCCGACCATCCCCGGGGGCACTATCGGCTCGAGATCGACGTAGACCTCTTCCTCACCCTTGACGAAGTCCGGGAGCGGCGGCGGGCCGCTGGCATGGAAGCAGGGCCGCGCGTGATCGTGGTGGATGGGAACGAGAACGGAGATGCGCCCGGGGCCACCTCCCGCGCCGGGGAGGACCCGGTCGAGGGAGAAGGCGAGGGCCGCGACCACGAGGAGCACCAGTCGGGGCTAGCTGGGGATGGGCGCGAGGAACCAGCCCTACCTGCGCCTGAGGCCACCGTCTCCGGTGGCGAAGGCGAACAGGTCGGCGCCGAACCGGACACTGACCAGGACACGAACACCCTCAGGGTGGCGCAACTCGAGACCCTCGCAGCGGGGGGCGAGCCGGGCGAGGGGTTTACAGCGCCGGACTGGGATGCGAATGGCGAGCCGGGGGTGAAGGAAGGCGGACCGGCCCAGCAGGAAAGCCGTCTGAAACCGGCAGAGATCCAGGCCCTGCTGCGGGCGGGGCGCTCCCCGAAGACCGTGGCGAAGCTCGCCGGGATCAACCTCAAGCGCGTCGAGCGTTGGCTGCCACCGATCCTGGCAGAACGAGCCCGGGTGCTCCAGGAGGCGAAGGCCATCCCTCTCGACTCTCCCTCCGGCCAGTCCCGCCAGACCTTGTCGGCGGTCGTGGCTCGAAATCTCGCCCACCGAGGTATCGATCCCGATCGGGCCTCCTGGAGCGCGAACCGGCGCGTGGACGGCCGTTGGACCGTGCAGTTGCGCTACCGCGATGCCTACCGCTCCCGCTGCGCCTCATGGACCTTCGATCGCCAGGAGCAGACCTTGACGGCGGGGAACCAGTTCGCCCAGGAACTGGCTTGGAGCGACGTTCAAGGCGACGGCAAGCACGATGAGCCCTCGCTCCTGGGCCGGCAGGACGTGGCGGCCGACGTCGACCACGAGGCTGACGCCGGCCATCAGCCCGAGGCTGTCCACGAGGGCGAAATCGTCTGATGCGGCGTGGGGGTCCCTGCCCGGACGCTGCCGGCGCAGCCACCGCCGATCGCGGCACGGAGCGCGTCCTGCCGCACGCGGCCCTGGCGGTTTCTCTGGCGGCAGCCGGGCTGGCGGTTACTGTCTGGCGCCCGCTCCCGCCTCCCGCTCTGAACGTGCCGACGGACCTGGACGAGTTCGCGTCGGAAATCCTGGCTGCGGTCGGCGCCTACCGTCAGCCACGGCTCGTCGGAGCTGCGACGGCACTGCTGTTGACGACCGCCACCCCTCTCCTGGTGGTTGCCACGCGTGCTGGGCGGAGGATGCTGCGACGCCTTGCCGGGTCGCGGGAGCATGCGCCTTTACGGGGTGGGGTTGTGGCTGCCGCGGTGGCGTCCGCGACGAGCCTGGCCACGCTTCCTGTTGACGTCATCCTCGGTTACGTGCAGGACGGCCGCTGGGGGTTTCGGACCGCGCCCCCGTTCGGCTGGGCCCGCGACTGGTTCGTCTCGAACGGATTCGGCTGGCTTCTGGCGGGACTGGCGGGTGCCGGTTTCGTGTTCGTCGTGGGGCGATGGCCACGGAGCTGGCACTGGCGTCTCGTCACGCTCGGCACGGCAGCCGTCGCCGCTGTCACCCTGGCCGTGCCGGTGGTGTTCGAGCCGCTGTGGCTTCGAACGGCACCCCTGCCGCCCGGCACGGTCCGAGACGCCGTTGAGGAGGTCGCCTCGCGAGCCGGCTATCCAGACGCTCCCATTCTCGTCGGGGACGCCAGCCGACGGACCACCCGGGTGAACGCGTACGTGAGCGGGCTCGGCCCCTCCCGGCGGATCGTGCTGTTCGACACGCTCCTCGCACTGCCCCCAGACCGGGTCGCGTCGGTCGTCGCACACGAGCTCGCCCACCATGCCAACCGTGACGTTGCCCGAGGCGTGCTCGTTGCCGCTACCGCCCTACTGCCCGGTGCACTCCTGCTGCGGCGGGTCCTGGAGTCTTCCTGGACCCGCCGGGCGTTGAAGCCTCGAGGTCCATCGGACCCGCGGCTGGTCGCCGTCGCGGCGGCCGTTGCGGCCGTGCTGACAACCGCCGCCCTTCCTGTCACCCTCGCCATCTCCCGGCGGGTGGAAGCCGCGGCTGATCACGGGGGTCTCGAGCTGACCCGTGACCCGACGCCACTCGTCCGAGTCGAACGGCTATTCGTGATCCGTGACCTCGCCGACCCGCGTCCACCTTTGTGGGCCACGCTGCTGTTCGCCAGCCATCCCTCTCCAGCCGCCCGAATCCAGGCGGTGGTCGACTACGCGACGCGTGAGCGGCTGCCTCTGCCGCAACGGGCCGGCCTCGTGGCGGAGGAGCGGGCCGATCTCCACTGGCGCATCGGGGAGCAGGTCGTGTCACGGCCATCGCCGGAGGCAGGCTGAGGTGCGTCTCTTGTGGCTGACGAACGATTTCCCGCCACGCGCCGGCGGGATCGAACGTTTCGTGGCGAACCTCGCGCTTCGCATCTGTCCTGAGGAGTCGGTTGTGATCGCGCCGGATCACAGTGGGGCGGCCCTACACGACGCCGCTCAGCCGTTCCCGGTCGTGCGTAGTCCGGGGCGGATCCTGCCCTCTCCCGCCATCTTGCGCCTGGTCCGTGCGGTGTCCCGCCAGCACCGCCCAGACGTCGTCGTGCTCGGGGCGTCCTGGCCACTCGGGGAACTGGCAGCGTCACTCGGCCGTGACCCGGGCCTGCCGGTCGTGACCCTCACCCACGGTCTGGAGGCTGGGCTCGCCGGAGTTGGACTCGGCTCGTTGGTACGGCGTGCCACCCGGGGCTGTGCCGCTGTCACCACCATCAGCGCCTACGCGGAGGCAAGGCTACGTCCCTACCTCGCCGCTCCGCTCGTAGCGCGGGTGCCGCCTGGGGTTGACGTGGAGGCCTTTCGTCCTGGCAGCGACGGAAGCGGTTTCCGGGCCCGGCTCGGCATACCCGCCGACGCCCTGCTCGTGGGGTGCGTCGCCCGTCTCGTGCGACGCAAGGGTCAGGACGTCCTGCTCGCGGCATGGCCGGCCGTACGCCGGCAGCACCCGGAGGCCTGGCTCGTGCTCGTCGGCAACGGACCATTGGAAGCCACGCTGCGTCGTTCCGTCTCTCGCCTCGGTCCCGACTCCCACGTCGTCTTTGCCGGGACGCTGGCGTGGGAACACTTGCCTGCCGCCTATGCGGCGCTCGAGGTCTTCGCCATGCCGTGCCGCACCCGGCTCGGCGGTATCGACGTCGAGGGCCTCGGGATCGCGTACCTGGAGGCGCAGGCCACCGGCCTACCGGTCGTGGCCGGACGCTCCGGAGGCGCCCCGGAGGCGCTCCGGGACGGCGACACCGGCGTCGTCATAGACGGCAACGACCCGGGCGCGGTCGCAGAGGCGGTCGCCAGCCTGCTCGGGGACGGGGGGAGGCGGCGCGCGATGGGGGAGCGGGCCCGGGCTTGGGCAGTCGAGCGCTGGTCGTGGGAGGCCAGCTCCGACCGCTTCCAGCGAGTGCTGGACGCGGTGGCCAGGGGACGGACAGGCGACCTCGACCCGCGCTAGTGACCTGGACCGCACGGGGGGCTGCCGCGGGTCCGAGACGGCTACCCTGCGCGTCCATGCAGCTTCTCGAGCTCATCCCCGTCCTTCGTGACCTGCCGCCGGAGGTGACGGTTGCGCTCATAGCCACGCTGCCCGTTTTCGAGCTGCGGGGCGCAGTTCCCGTGGGGATGCTCGTGTTCGGTCTCGGTGCCGTGGAGACGTTCGCTGCCGCGGTCGTAGGCAACATGCTGCCCATCCCGCTGCTCGTGTGGTTTCTCGACCCGGCTCAGCGTTGGTTGTCGGAGCACTCGCGGATGTTCCGGCGCTTCTTCGCCTGGCTTTTCGCGCGTACGCGGGCGAAGCACGGTCCCGCCTACGAGCGCTTCCGCGACCTCGCCCTCGTCTTGTTCGTGGGAGTGCCCCTGCCCGGTACCGGGGGCTGGGCCGGTGCCGCGGCGGCCTTCGTGTTCGGGGTCGACAAGCTCCGGGCGGTCCTTCTCATCCTCGCCGGGGTCATGCTCGCAGGGATCGCGGTGACGCTCCTCGTCGCGACCGGGCGGCTGGCTGTCACCGGCTGGTAGCCCGGAGGCGCTGCGTGACGCGGGACGAGGTGATCTCCGGGGCGGCTGCCTGGTCCTATCGCGGGCACGGCGCGAACGCCGCTGCCGGCGTCGTCGTGGTCCACGGCTTCCTGGGCAATCCGGCCTCGACACGCCCACTCGGCGAAGCACTTGCAGAGGCGGGTTACGCGGTTGAGGTGCCCCGCCTGCCGGGACACGGCACTTCCTGGCGGGATCTGGCCCGAACCCGCTATCCCGATTGGCGTCGAGCGGTCGAGGCGGTCTACGACGAGCTCGCGTCCCGCTGCCGAACAATCGTCCTCGTCGGTCTCTCCGCCGGCGGGACGATCGTGCTCGACATCGCGGGCGGAAAGGGTTCAGGCCACCTCGCCGGGGTCGTCACCATCAACGCTCTCGTGCTCGATCGGGAGGAGCTGGTTGCCAGGCTGGCACCGGTTCTCCGCTTCGTCCTGCCCGTCGCCACGGCCGGCGTGGCTGGCATGCGGAAGAATGACATCGCCAAGGGAGGTGACGAGAAGGCCTACTCGCTCGTACCCTCCCAGGCCGGATACTCATTGGCCCGGCAACTGCCTCGCATTCGTCGTGCGCTCGCCGACATCACCGTCCCCGCCCTCGTCGTCCGTTCCGCCGAGGACCACACCGTGCCTCCCCGCAATTCTGTCGCGCTCCTGGAGCGGCTCGGCGGTGAGGACATCAGCGCGCTCGTCCTCCAGCGGTCCTATCACGTCGCGACCCTCGACCATGACGCGGAGCGGCTATCACGCGCGATCCGCGACTTCGTGGCACGGGTCACGCGCTAGTCAGCCCCTTCGCGCCCTCGTCCTGCCTACGAGCCAGGATCTAGCCAACGATGGGGCCCAGGTCCGGCAGCGGCGGGAGGCAGATGCGGCCGATGCATCGGCCCTGGCCCCCACCCCCGGCGGGGGGTGGTTGGACTCGCGGAGGGATCCGCAGTGAGAACGCTCCCGCATCGTCGATCATGACGGGGTGTTGGGGACCGTGCGGTCTCTGGTTCGCCGTACGCTGCGTCGTCGGCGGGGCGGCGTAGGCGAAGGCCTCCTGCACGGTGATGTCACCGTTGCGGTCGGGGTCGTTCGCCGCCCGGGCAATGAGAGCCCGCTCGAACAGGAAGTAGCCCCAGACGGAGTTCGCGACAGAGGGATCCTCGTATGACTTCTCCGGTTCCCGCGCGGAGAAGGTCAGGAGGCGGCCTGGTCGGCGCAGGCCCAGCTCTTCGAACCCGGCTGCCTCGCAGGTGCTCAAAGTGACCCACATGCGGCCCGCGTTGACCGCGGCCAAGCGGTCGACGAACTCGCGGTCGACCATGTGCTGGTTGTCGGCGGGCCAGATGCCCTCGTCGGGGACCTCCGGGTCGGCGTCAGCGTTGCGGTCCTTCCACTGCTTCGTGTGCCCGCTGTAGTGGAAGACGGCGGTGGAGGCACGGTCGGTCTTGCTCGCCAACCATGCGATGGCCTGCTCGATGGCGGGTCGCGTCGCGGCCAGGTCGGTGAGCAGCACGATGTGGTCGGAGCGCCAGCCCAGACTGAGTAGGTAGCGGTGGAGGTCCTCAGCGTCCTGGCGGGATCCGACGTTCGTGCGGGTCGGGCCATGATGTTGGTTGACGCCGATGAGCACCGCCCAAAGGCTCGTGGCCGGGTCGTTTGGGTCCTGCACGGCGCTGGCCTGAGCGGCGAAGACCCGCGCGAAGTCGGCCGATTGGGGTGAAGCCGGGGGTGTCGGGACCGGAACCGCCTGTCCCGGAGCGTCAGGGGAGGCGACGTCCCGGCCCGGGGCGAGGCTCTCGCCAAGCGGGAGGGGCTGACCAGTCACGGTGCCGTCCGTGACCAGACCTGCGGCATCCTCTGCTGTCCCCGGGGGGCCTATCTGGTCAGGACCTTCGAAACGGGGAACGACCCAGGCGACCTGCAGGAGGGCGAGCACGACCGCTACGAGGAGCGCGTGACGTGAACGGCGGTGACGGTCAGCCGTGACGGGTTCAGTCATGTGCGTCTCCTGGCGTTATGGGACCCTCTCCGCCCCGCACCCGGCGGCAGCCAGCCCGGCCGGCCCCTGAGCGTCACCTGCCCGGCGCCTGAGGCCGCACTGAGCACGCCCCGGGGTGATGTTCTCGCGGGCACCCTAGTCAATTTCCACGCGTGGGGGCCCCTCACCTTCACCCCGACCTCCCCGAATGGGCGGTGGCGACGCGGTCCCCGGAATGATGCGACCGAGGCCCCTGGCGAGCCTCGTTCTGCCCGCTGTGGGCCCCTCACAGGTGCCTGTCGAGGATGGCAGGGAGCTCATGGAGACGTCGGATCAGGCTCATCTCTCTGCCGTCCGGCTGCTCCTGCCGCCACTGGTGCGTCAGGATCCCCCCGGCCAAGCCCGCCGCGAGAGCACCCTCGATATCGTCACGCAGTCGGTCGCCGACGTGCACAGCGTCGCGGGGCGCCACACCGAGTTCAGCGAGCACGTGGTGGAAGATACGTGGATCGGGCTTGCGAGTACCGAGCTCGGAGGAGAACACCCCAGCATCGATGAGCTCGGCGAGGCCGAGCAACTCGAGATCCTCACGCAACAGCTCCGGCAGGAAGTGGGCGTTGGACACGAATCCGATGGACAGTCCGCGCTGGCGGAGCTCGCCGAGCACCTCGCGCGTCTCGCCTGGAAGGACGATGCAGGAACGGAAGGCGAGGTGGTCGAGGGTGACGATGCGATGGACGACCTCCGGCGGGAGCGTGAGACCCAGCCCGGCGAGCACCTCCTCGTAGACGGCGAGCACGTCGAGCTCCTCGAGGCGTCGCTCTACGTAGCTCGCTTCTACGATCTCGTCGACCGCCGCCGCCACGAGGCGCACGAGCCGGCTGGCGTGGGGTACCCGACCCGCGGCCTCCTGGTCGACCGCCGCGACCACGAGTTCGTGCACCCGCCCGTACGCGTCGAGCAACGCCTCCTCGGTGCGGCGAAAGTCGACGAGGGTATGACCATAATCGAACAGAACGGCACGTAGTGGCACAGCATCTCCTTGTTCGACCGCTCATCGGAGCGTGCCGCACAGCCTGGCACCCGGCTGAAGTGACGTGCCCGGGATGAGCTGCGCCTCGAACTAGTAGGGTCGGGGACTGGCCCGGGATGCGCAACGGGATGGTTCACGAAGGAGGCGGGGCGGGAGTGGAGGCGATCGCGGTAGGTGTCGACGTCGGGGGGACGAAGCTGCTGGCAGCCGCGGTGGGCAGCGACGGGACCATCGTCGCGCGAGAGCGGCTCTCGAGTCCTCGCGGTGACCCCGAGGGCCTCGTCGCGAGGATCACGACAGCGGCGAGCGAGCTCGGCCCCGGACTGCCGCTCGGAGTCGGCGCCGCGGGGATCGTCAGCCGCGAGGGTGTCGTGCGTTACGGCCCCAACATCAACATCCGCAACCTCGACCTGCAAGGCCGCCTCACGCGTGACCTCGACGTCCCGGTGGTCGTGCGCAACGATGCGACCGTTGCTCTCTACGGCGAGTTGCAGGCCGGAGCAGGTCGTGGCGTCCGCGACGTCGTCATGCTCACCATGGGAACGGGTGTCGGCGGGGGCATCGCGGCCGAGGGACGGCTCGTCGAGGGCGCGAACGGCATGGCCGCAGAGCTGGGCCATTTGACCGTGGAGGACGGAGGGCGACGCTGCGCGTGCGGGGGGCAGGGCCACCTCGAGGCCTACTCCTCAGGCATGGTACTGGGTCTTCGGGCCCAGGAATTGCTGCACGAGACCGACGATCCCAGCAGCCTGCGGGGGGTCACCCTCGTGGACGGAGAGGCCGTCACGACGGCGGCGGCCAACGGCGACGACGTCGCCCTGCGTGTGCTCCGCGAGAGCGGCTACTGGCTGGGGGTCGGACTCACCTCGATCGTCAACGCGCTCGACCCCGAGCTGCTCATCCTTGGAGGGGGGGCTGCCGCAGCCGCGGCGCGGTTCCTCGTCCCGGAGGCGGTGGAGATCCTGCGCGAGCGCATACTGGGCGCCGGCCACCGACCGGTCCCCCCTCTCGTCGTCGCCGAACTCGGGGACGATGCAGGGATGATCGGCAGCGCCCTGCTCGCCCACGCGCAGAGTCAAGTCTCCGAGGGGGACGAGGCGGCGTGATCAGGGTCGTCGCCTACAACATGAGCGGTGGACTCGACCCGAACGCGGTGAGCGCCGTACTGGCCGCAGTGACCCCAGACATCGTCTGCGCGGTGGAGGTCCCTCCCCGCTTCGGGTTGCGCCGGATCGCTCGCCGAGTCGGGCTCGAGGTCGCCGCGAGCGCCGGACGCCGACGTCTGAACGTCGCGATCCTCACCGCCGAGCATGTGCGCGTCGTCAGCTCGGTGAGCCATCAGCTGTCACCCGTGCCAGGGATCGTGCCCCGCTCGGTGGCGCAGGCCATCGTGGGGGTCAGGGCGCTGCGGCTCGCCGCGTTCGCCGTCCAACTCGGACTTCGGCCCGACGTCCGCGAAAGGCACTGCCACGACCTCGAGGAGTATCTGAGGAAGGTGAGTGCCCCTGTCGTGGTCGGTGCCGACCTCAATGAGGGCCCGAATGGCGCCGTCGCCCAGCGTCTTTCCGCCCTGTTGCAGGACGCCCACGGCGTCTCGGGGCAGGGTCTCGGAGACACCTATCCGAACCCGGAACCGTTGTCGCGTAAGGACTATGTCTTCGTCGACCGCAGCTTGACGCTTGTGCGGGCATGGGTGCCGGACGAGCCTCCGGTTGCGGTCGCCAGCCAGCACCGGCCGGTCGTGGCCGAGTTCGCCGAGCCCCAAGAGGACCGGACTCGCAGGCGTCCGAGTCGGGCAGCCATAGCGAGACGGTCAGCCGGCCCGGGTAGCGAATCGGCGGCGAGCCCTGCCCCCGGAGCACCGGTGGAGCCAGCTGCGTGACAGCGCCTTCCGCGCCCCCTCCCAACGACCACTTTCCCCGCCAGTCGGCCCGAACCCGTCGCTTCACCCTGGGTCGCCCCCGGGACATCGCGGTCGCCGCTGACGGGAGCCGAGTGGTCTACCTGCGCTCATTGCATGGGGAGGACCCCCTCAACCGCCTCTGGACGTTCGAACTCTCGACGTGTCGTGAGCGTCAGCTAGCCGATCCCGTTGCTCTGCTGGGAGCGGGCCTGCAGCAGGAGGACCAGGAGGAGCTCCCATCCGAGGAGCGCGTCCGCCGCGAGCGTAGGCGCGAGAGTGCGGGTGGGATCGTCGCGTTCGCGGGTGACCGTCATCTGACCACGCTGACCTTCGGGCTCGCGGGCCGGCTCTTTCTCGCCGATGTCGCAGGCGGCGAGGTGCGGGAGCTGGCCTCGGCGGGGCCGGTGTTCGACCCCCGCCCCGACCCCAGCGGGCAGCGGGTGGCTTATGTGAGCCAGGGCGCTCTCTACTTGGTCGAGCGCGATGGCCGGGACGGGCGACTGCTTGCCGGCGGGGACGAGCTGAGCTGGGGGCTGGCAGAATTCGTTGCTGCCGAGGAGATGGGGCGCACCCGGGGCTTCTGGTGGGCGCCAGGAGGCAATCGTCTCGCCGTTGCTCGCGTTGACGAGTCGAGGGTTGCGCGTTGGCACATCGGCGACCCGGTCGACCCGGTCGTCGCGCCCAACGTCGTGGCTTATCCCGCCGCCGGTACCCCGAACGCCGACATCAGCTTGTGGATCGTCGACGCCGGTCGAGAAGATGCTCGGCCACAGCCGATCCTGTGGGATCGGACCAGGTTCCCTTACCTCGCGCGTGTGCACTGGGGCAGCAACGGCCCCCTCACGCTGCTCGTGCAAGCTCGGGACCAGCGTGAGGCTCACGTGCTCGTGGCCGATGAGGACACGGGGCAGACCGAGGTGGTGCAGATCCAGGCCGATGAGGCCTGGGTCGAACTCGTTCCCGGCTCCCCCAGCTGGCTGCCCGGCGGGAGGCTCGTCACCACCCTCGACCGGGACGACACCCGACGGCTGGCGATCGACGGGGTGCCGGTCACTCCGCCCGGGCTCCAGGTACGTCGCGTGCTCCATACCGGCAAGGAGGGGGTTCTCGTCGCCTTGTCGCAGGACCCGACCGAGATCCACATTGTTCGAGTGCCCTCCGAAGGGGGGGAACTCGAGTGGTTGACAGGCGAGACGGGCGTGCACGACGCCGCAGCCGGTGGCGACGTCGTAGTCGTGAACTCATCGATTTCCACCGCAACGGGCACGCGTTACGTCGTCCGCCGTGGGAGGCGGGAGCTTGCGGCCCTTCCCTCGCATGCGGCCGAGCCAACCGTCACTCCCAGCGTGCGTTTCCAGGAGCTCGGCCCGCGACGATTGATGTCTTCGCTGCTCCTGCCCTCCGCCCCGGACGGTCCGCTGCCGGTGCTCATGGATCCCTACGGGGGGCCCCATGTGCAGCGGGTTGTTCGAGCGCTCGGCGGCTATCTCACCGCCCAGTGGTTCGCCGACCAGGGCTTCGCGGTGCTCCTGATCGACGGACGTGGCACCCCCGGACGCGGGCCGAAGTGGGAACGCGAGGTTCACCTCGACCTTGCCGGCCCCGTGCTCGAGGACCAGGTTGAGGGCCTGCTAGCTGCAGCCGAACTCGAACCGCGGCTCGACCTCGACCGGGTCGCCATCCGCGGCTGGTCGTTCGGTGGCTATCTCGCGGCCCTGGCGGTGTTGCGCCGCCCAGACGTCTTCCACGCCGCCGTGGCAGGCGCCCCCGTGACCGACTGGAGCCTCTACGACACTCACTACACCGAGCGCTACCTGGGCCATCCCCACGTCGAGACAGAGTCGTATCGGCGCAGCTCCATTATTGCCGACGCCGCTGGCCTGGAGCGGCCCCTGCTCCTCATCCATGGTCTCAGCGACGACAACGTGGTGGCTGCTCACTCGCTGCGCCTGTCGCGCGCGCTC
Organism: Nitriliruptorales bacterium; assembly: GCA_046263195.1. Taxonomy (GTDB): domain Bacteria; phylum Actinomycetota; class Nitriliruptoria; order Nitriliruptorales; family JAHWKO01; genus JBHELG01. The sequence continues at coordinate 34,837 of JBHELG010000031.1, forward strand.
CTGGAGGCCGCCCGTCCGCACACCTTTCTCCCGTTGAGCGGCGTGACACACATGACGCCCCAGGAGGTCATCGCCGAGAGCATCCTGCGGATCGAGCTGGCGTTCCTCGCGGACGCGCTCGGCCTGTCACCGAGCGATCAGGCCGGCTGAGAGCCCCTCGACGGCCCGGCTATTCCGGTGGCTGCACCGGCAGGGCTGCCATATCAGCAAGTGGCAGGACCTCGTAGTGGGCGAAGTTGTAGACGGGGGAGCGGACGAGCAGCATCTCGAGCTCTTCGTGGGACTCGACGTTGTAGATCCATGCGCCTCCGTGGCCGCCGACGATGTGGTAGCGGCCCAGAACCTTTCCCTGTTGTTCGAGCGGCTCGGCGTACTCGCTCATCCGCAGCACCGCCCTTGCCACCTCGGCGGACAGGCGTGCGAGCTCGAGACGCCAGAGGACCAGAAACTTCATCTCGACCCCCTCGATGAGTCCGGACGGCCGCATTTCGCGGCCACGTGATCCCGCCCCCCGACCGCCGCTGGTGGCGTACCGAAACGACGCTCGGACCCTGGCAATCCTCCCCCAGTCAGCCGCTGAATGCGAGAGTCAGGAATGGGTTCCTGATGAGGACGCTGGATGCCGCCGGCTAGTGCTCGGCGTGGGCCCTCGGCCCTGGCGAGGCGAGCTCCTCGTCAAGCTCGACGGGTGCGAGTTCCTCGGCGAGCACCATGAGAAAGAGCCCGACGTCCGTGACGATGCCAAGGGCCTGGGCCGAGCCTCGGTCGGCCAGCTTCGTCACCGTAGCCGGGTTGATGTCGACACAGACGAGTGGCACATGTGCCGGCAGGAGGTTCCCCATCGCGATGCCGTGAAGCATGGTGCAGAGCACGAGACAGAAGCCGATTTCGGGTACGCGGCGCCGCATGGCCGTCTGAGCCGCCATCACGTCGACGAGGACCTCGGGCAGGGGACCGTCATCGCGCACCGACCCGGCGAGCACCAGGTCGACGCCGTGACGGATACATGCGTTCATGAGGCCCCCGGTGATGACTCCCCGGTCGACGGCTTCCGCGATGGAACCCGCACGACGGACCACGTTGATCGCTCGTATGTGGTTGCTGTGCCCGTGCTCCGTGGGCACCCCGAGGCTCTGAGAGATCCCGAGGGAGGTCCCGTGGAGATTCGCCTCGACATCGTGTGCGGGCAGTGCGGTGCCGGCGAACAGGATCTGCAGCCAACCGGCTCGTACGAGGGCGACGGCAGCGGGCACGGAACCGGTGTGGACGAGAGCAGGGCCAGCGGCCCAGCAGATCTTGGCTCCCCGCGTGCGACAGGCCCTCATGTCGCTGGCCACGCGCCGCACGAGCAGGCGTTGCGGCTTCTCGGAGCTGACCTGGGAGCTCATGAAGGTGAACGTCTGCCGCGGCTGACCCGGCGCCGGCAGGGAGCGGTCTGGTGACACCCGTATGCCCTGGAAGCCGACCACTATGCGGTCCCCGGCCCGGACTTCGAGCATGGGTACCGTCTCGGCCGCCGGTCCGGCGCGATCCTCTGTGACGCGGATGCCACAGTCCATCTCCGGGTGGGCCACGTCAAGCCACTGCCCTTTGAGACGCACCTGCGTGCGAAGGTTCGTGGTCGAGTAGAACCCTTCCGGAAAGCAGCCGCCAACATCGGCGATGGCAGTCCCGGCGTCGCTGTCGTGGACCGGCGTGGCTCCGAAGTTCGAGATGCTTGCGAGAACCCCAGCGAGAGTTTCGTCGCTTTCGGCAGCTACGACGAGCGTGGCCTCCGATTCGTCTGTCTTGCGCTTGCCGACCTCCATGTTGGCGATCTCGTAATCCGCGCCATGCTCGAGGATCGTGTCGAGCACGCGCGCCAACTGACCCGTGTCGATGATGTGGCCGGAGACCGTCACCGTCTCGGAGGGCACGTCGTCCTCCCTTGCCACCGCGTCAGGGCCTGCAGCTGAGACCGTAGCCGGGACCTGGGCCTACAGACGTGCTGTCTACGTGGCGCCGTGGTCGTAGCCGAGGTCGCGCAGCGCCTCGCGTATGCGCTCTGCGTTGCGGTCGAGCAGCTCTTGGTCGGGGTCCTGCTCGGCATTAGCGAAATCCAGGTCGTGAACCCCGTCGATGGGGACGACGTGAACGTGCAAGTGCGGTACCTCGAGACCGGCGATCATCAGCCCGATTCTCGTGGGCCGGAACGCCTGCATGAGCGCCCTGCCCACCGCCTGCTCAACCCGCGTCATGTGATCCAGCAACTCGGGCGGGGCATCCAGCCAATGGTCTATCTCCTCTCGCGGCACCACGAGCGTGTGACCGTCTCGCAGCGGGTTGATCGACAGGAAGGCGACGACCTCATCATCCTTCCAGACGAACCGCCCCGGCAGCTCGCCCTCGATGATGCGGGTGAAGACGGTCGGCATGGTTGCGTCTCCGAGAATCCGCAGGCCTTCCGTGGCCAGCCTACGTGCGGGGCGCTCCTGCCGACGACTGTGGGGCCAGTGGCTGGTAGTAAACGCGCGATTGGATCGCGTTTGATCTGGGGTCCCCAGGATAATTTGCGCTCTGCTCGAGCCGACTTTTCCACATCCATCCGCGGATCAGACTCCATATGTTACAGGTAGAACGTATGTTCTCAACATGGACAGCGACTCGCCATTCGGCTCGAACCCCCAAGCTTCTGGCCCTGCTGATGGGCCGATTTCCTTGGCGGAGGGGGCGGGATTATTGGACGAGATGACACAGGCCCTGCGGCGCATGGAGCGAGCAACGGCTGAGGCGGTGGAGCTGGTGGGAAGGGTGCAGCGCGCCGGTGTTGTCGAGGAACTCGAGGGCCTGCCCCTGGAACTGCTGCTCGCCCTGCAGCACCGCATGGTCTCTTCCGATGCTCGCATGATCTTGGGCGCCGCCAGCGTGTTGCAGCGAATGCCCGTCACGAGGGGTCTGTTCGAGAGTGGGAAGCTGTCGTGGGGGCAGATACGGGGCATCGTGGCGCGTCTGCGGCGCATGAAGGTCGAGGACTTGCCGACCATCGACGAGCGGGTGGAAGTCTCGCTGGATCTGGTGGACAAGTACTCGCCTGACGAGCTCGTCTGGGCGGTGGAGCGTGCCGCCGACGAGATCGACGGTGCCCGCAAAGTGGAGCGGCGTGAGCAGCGCAGAGTCGAGGCGAGTTTTCTGTCCGTGCAGCCCTCTTTCGATGGTTCCGTGCGGCTTTACGGGGAGCTGGACCCCGTCTCGGGTGCGACCTGTCTAAATGCCTTGGAGGCCGCCAGCGACCCCCCCGATGGGGAGCCGGGCGAGCCGGGGCAGGCCTCCGGGCGGGCCCGCCAGCGTGCGGAAGGGCTGGTCCGCATCTGCGGCGACTGGCTGGGCGGTGGCGCTAGCAATCGTCCCGCACGCCCCCTGCTGGTCGTCCACGTGGATGTCTCCAACACCACCGTCACCGAAGCTGCCACTGTGGATCTGGCCACCCCCGGGGTGCTGCCCACCCTCACGGCCGCCACAGTGGAGGCCATGACTCATGATGCGGATCTGCGGGTCGTGCTGTTCGACGGGGCACGCCCACTGGCGGTGTCGGCCAAGACCAAAGCGGCCGCCATTCCCGCTGACGTCCGACTGGCGGTGAAGGCCCGCGACCGCGGCTGCCGCTTTCCTGGCTCAACTGCCCCGGCCCGATGGGCCGAGATACACCATATCGAGCCGCAAGCCAAAGGCGGGGATCATCATCCCGACAAGCTGACGCTTCTGATCCGCCGCTGGCATCGGTTGGTACACCGCCGCGAGTGGAAGCTCCGCCTCGATCCCGACACCGGCGAGTTGACGACCACCCGCAAGGGCAGAACCTGGTACTCGCCGCCCCGTGGCACCCCGCTGCGAAGGCCCCAGGCGTCTAACCCACCGTAGTGAAGACGGGGGCTGCGCCGGCGACGGGAGCTGCAACCCGCCTCGAACCGGCTGACGCTGCCAAATCCCTTCCAGACGAGCTGGTATCGCCATTCGCGCGCGTAGCTGCACCCGGCCCAGGTGCCCCGAGCCGCTACGCTCCTCGCCGCAGCGACCACAAGTCTGCTCTGACCCTGACCGGGACATTCGTTTGTCCCTGATCCTTCAAAGCGGCCGAGGTTGATGGAATTCCGCCGGATCAACGCTCTTCCTCCCTACGCCTTCGCGACCATCGACGCGCACAAGATGGCCGCACGTCGGGCAGGCGAGGACGTGATCGACCTGGGGTTCGGTAACCCCGACGTCCCCTCTCCCAAGATCGCGGTGGACAAGCTCTGCGAGGCCGCGCACAACTCCCGCAACCACCGCTACTCCTCCAGCCGCGGCATCCCCAAGCTCCGTCTCGCCATCTGCGACCTCTACCGCCGGCGTTTCGGTGTGGAACTCGACCCAGAGCATGAGGCCATCACGACGATCGGCGCCAAAGAAGGACTCTCCCATCTGATGTGGACGCTGGTGCAGCCGGGCGACGTGGCCCTGGTCCCCACGCCCTCCTACCCCATCCACATCTACGCGCCCCTCCTGGCCGGGGGAGAGGTGCGCCAGATCCGCCTGGGCCCCCATGAGGACTTTTTCGCGAACCTGCTTCAGGCCTGGCAGGAGTCATGGCCCCGCCCGCGGGTCATCGTGCTGTCCTTTCCCCACAACCCCACGACCCAGTGCGTCGAACTCGACTTCATGCGACGTGTCGTCGAGTTCGCCCGAGCCCATGACGTCATGCTCGTGCACGACTTCGCTTACGCCGACCTGGCGTTCGACGGCTACCGCCCACCCTCGATCCTGCAGGTCCCGGGGGCGAAAGACGTGGCAGTCGAGCTGTACACCCTGACGAAATCGTTCTCGATGGCGGGATGGCGGGTCGGCTTCCTGGTGGGGAACGCGGAAGCGGTCGCAGCCCTGGCGCGTCTGAAGTCGTACCTCGACTACGGGACGTTCCAGCCGATCCAGATAGCTTCGATCGTGACTATGAATGAAGCTTCCGACTATCCCGACAAGGTGTGCGACATCTACCGGCGCCGGCGCGACGCCCTGTGCGACGGACTCGCCCGCATCGGATGGCAAGTGAAGAGGCCGAAGGGAACCATGTTCGTCTGGGCGCCCATCCCGGATGCCTACCAGGAGATGGGGAGCCTGGAGTTCGCGATCATGCTCGTGGACGAGGCCAAGGTCGCCGTCTCGCCCGGCGCAGGGTTTGGACCCGGAGGTGATGGGTTCGTCCGCTTCGCTCTCGTGGAGAACGAACAGCGCATCGGCCAAGCGGTCCGAGGGATACGCCGGACCTTGACGAAGTTGTCATGACGCATCTCCTCAAGGCGGCACCCCAACGTGCCGACAATCAGCATGACAACTTCGCGAAAGCCCCGAGCCGGAGCAAACCGGTCGGGGCTTTCCCAACTCCTGGCGGGCCTCGTCTTCGATTACTACTGGGGAAGCAGAATCTCGGCGGATTCTCGGCGAAAGTCGTCCTCGTGCTCGACTACGATCGTGGTTGTGGTTGCGCCCTCGAGGATCACCACTTCACAACGGGTACTTGTCAGCAGGGTCCCCGCGACAGCGAGCCCGGGCTACACACCCTCGCCGCACGTTTCCCCCACCAGGCACGCAACCCAGCGGGGGTTGCTTCTCGAAGACCGAGGACCGCAGCATCACGGCGGCAAGATCGGCGGCGGGCTCTGATGCGTTACAAGACATCCGCCCGCTGCGGGGCTTGCGGCAAGAGACTCTCCCGCAGGGACGAGCAGACCCCCGGCAGGCCCTGCAGCCGATGCGGCTACTCGGACCCCAGCCACAGCGAGCACCTCTACTGGAACTGGGACAACGTCAGGGTCGCGGTTCTCAATCGTGATGGCTGGGTCTGCCGACTCAGGTTCCCCGGCTGCGAGGGCTACGCTCGCCAGGTCGACCACCTCATACCTCCCACCCGCGGAGGCGTCGACCATCCCGACAACCTGAGAGCCGCGTGCAGCTCGTGCCACGCCGCCCGCGCCCGGACCTGGTGAGCTCCCCGAGCACTACGGCTGGGACGGTTCCAACCGGGCGTGCCAGCGGCGTTGTGGACCGGGGGAGAGGACCGGGTGAAGAGGAAGGCAGGGCAGCAGGGCGAGGGGCGACCGTCCTGGGTCTCCGACCGCCTCTTTCCCTTTGAAAGCCGCTTCATGGACCTGGAGGGCGCTCGTCTTCATTACGTGGATGAGGGCCGTGGACCCGTGATGCTCATGCTGCACGGGAATACGACCTGGTCGTTCCTCTACCGCCACCTCATCGTCCGTCTGCGGGGGCGCTTCCGCTGCGTCGCTCTGGGCTTTCCCGGCTTCGGTCTCTCGAGCGCCGCCCCCAACTACGGCTTTCTCCCGGCCGAATACAGTCACGTGGTCGAGGCCTTCGTGGAAGCGCTCGACCTCCGGGCCACCACTCTGTTCGTACAGGACTGGGGTGGCCCCATAGGCCTCAGAGCGCGCCTCACGACAGCCCGAGCGGTACCGGGCCCTCGTCATCGCCAACACGTGGGCGTGGCCCGTCACCGGGAGCGCTCATTCCGAGTGGTTCTCCAAGCTCGTGGGAGGGCCGATGGGGTGCTTTCTGATCCGACGCTTCAACCTCTTCGTCAACCTCGTGATCCCCGTCGGTCATAAGCGGACGAAGCTTTCGCGGCAGGACATGGCCCACTACCGGCGACCTTTCCCGACACCCGAGTCGCGCACCCCACCTGCATCCTGCCCCGTGAGATCATCCACAGCTCAGCATTCCTGGGCGAGGTCGAGGCCGGTCTGGCCCACCTGGCTCATCTGCCACGCTCATCGTCTGGGGCGACCGCGACTTCGCCTTCCGAGCCCAAGCGGGAGCGCTTCGAATCCGCCTTCCTCGACCGCAGCACAAGGGGATTGCGCGGAGCCGGGCACTTCGTGCAGGACGACGCCGCAGAGGAGGTCGCGGAGGCGATTGAGGACTGGTGGCACGAGCGGGGACTGACGGGCGAGCAGTTCCCAAAGCTTGACTAGAGTGCGACGAACGCGGGAGGTGGCCAGTGCAGTGTCCAGTCGACGGTGCGACGCTCGAGATGAGCGAGCGGCAAGGCATCGAGATCGATTACTGCCCGCAGTGCCGCGGAGTGTGGCTCGACAGGGGCGAACTCGACAAGATCATCGAGCGTACGAACCAGGAGCTCGATGTCAGGCCCCAAGCGTCTCGACACGAGGCATCGTGGGGAGGCCACGACGAACCGCGGGGGACACTCCCACCCCCCCGGGGCAAGCGTCGTCGCAACTTCCTCGAGGAACTCTTCGACTGAGGGCTGGCCGGCAGGGCGGTCAGTTCACGGCCTCACTACACCCTGCCCGCATCAGAGCGCTCCTCCACCCTCCAGGCGAACGCAGTCGTTCAGCACCGCCGCGGCCGTCACGGCGTCGTCGACCGTGACGAGGAAGCTCTTGCCGCCATTCAGGTCGAGACGAAGGCCTGGGCCCCTTCGGAGCACCAAGGCGGCCCGGCCGAACAGCGTGACGCTTCCCCGATAGCCCCATCCGAGCCACGACCGCAAAGGGTCGACGTGGACCGCCGTGGCCTTCTCGATGCGGTGCAGTCCAATCCGGATCACCGGCCAGCCCAGGGGACCCATAGCTATCCGGAGGCCCGCCGGGCCCGCCGCCACCCGAACAGAGGACAAGGCAAGGCCGACGAGGCAGAGCCCGAGCGCCCAGGGTGTCGCGCGCGGTCGGAAAGGGACAGCTCCCACAGCCACCGTTCCGCTGACGGCGGCCAGAGCTAACGCCCACCAGGCCCGGCAGGTACCCAACCAGGCGGCACGCTCCCCCGGACGCAGGCGGGTCGCCCGCTTCTGCGGAGGGTCGGGATCCTGCGCGCTGTCCAAGCTGATGGCGAGCCTGCCGGCGATCATGGCGAGAAGGGCGGCTCCTGCCACCATGCCGATGACGTGAGCCCAGGAGATGCCCGCTGTCCGCCAGCTCGATGCATCGAAGTTCGCCTCGACCGTCACGAGCGACGCCAGGGCGCCGATGGACGCGACGAACGCGGTCACGGCAACGAGCGCCGCTCGGTCCGCTCCATCATTTCGTCGCCACACAGCAGCTGCCATGAGGGCGGCCGGCACGCCAGTGAAGCCGAGGGCGGTCACAAGCAGGGCGGAGCGAGGCCAAGAACCGTCCGGGCGTCCGTAGAGGTCCCAGTGGCGGGCCACGGGTTCGGGCAAGCGGTCTCCGAGCAGCATGATGGGAAGCGTTCCCGCGAGAACGAGGCTGAGGGGGAGGACTGCGCCGAGCAGAAGGCGGCGGGCAGGGGGCGTCACAGCTGCTCCTCCACCAGTGCCTGGACTTCCCGTGGCGAGAGGCCCTGACGGCGCGCCTCCCGTGCCAGGTTCCTTGCGAGCTCCACCAGGCTGGCCCGCCCGCCACTTTCCAGGACGGTCACTCCCCGCCCGCGGCGCAACTCGACGAGCCCTTCGTCCCGGAGCTGACCGTAGGCCCGAAGCACCGTATGCATGTTGACCCCCAGGACCTCGGCGAGCTCCCGCGCTGGGGGTAGGCGGCTGCCTGGAGGCGCCTCGCCTCGAGCGATGGCGCTACGGAGTTGGGCGGCGATCTGTTCGTACAGCGGGACACCGCCGGCCAGGTCGATGCGCACCAACATTGTTCGAGTAATACTAGCACAACTATTAGTGCTGGGGGTACGTGCGCTCATTGGGGAGGGTCGCCCAGAGGTACGACTCGTGCGAGCTTGGGCGGAGGGGCGACAGGCAGCCCCTAGAGTCCTCCCGGCCGTCGGCCCATCGTGGCTGAGAGAGAGGAGAGGCGCATGGGGCGAGCCGCGGGAGGATCGCCTTGCTGTGGGGATGAGCTGAGTCTCCCCGTCCGTGCCAGGCTGCCAGGAAGTCCCAGATCGCTCCGCAACCTTGCGGCGCTGGTGCTCTGTGGCGTACTGCTCGCCTCCTGCGCAGGCACGGGACCGGCTGGTCCTCCGGATCACATCAAACAGACAGCTTCCATCGCCATCTCCGAGCCGCGCGACCTCGTCCCGCAACAGGCCCTCGACCTCGCCGGCATCCAGGTTGTCTCGGCGCTCTTCACGCCGCTGATGGCCTACGACCCGGTGACGATGGAAGCGAAGCCCGCCATGGCGGAGTCAATCGAGTCCTCTGACCAGCGCATATGGCGCGTTCGCATCCAGGAGGGCTGGACATTCCACGACGGTGAACCCGTCACCTCCCAGTCCTTTGTCGACGCCTGGAACTTCGGGGCCCGTCCGTCCAGTCGCACGTCGTCGTACTTCTCGTCCATCGATGGCCACGAAGCCCTGGAGGGCGGGACGGAGCGCCTACGCGGTCTTCGAGTCGTCGATCCGCTCACCTTCGAGGTGACCCTGTCGCGGCCCTTCAGCCAGTTCCCGCTCATGCTCGGCTTCACCGCCTTCGCGCCACTGCCGACGGCCGCCTTCGCCGACCCCGCCACCTTCCGCGAGTCGCCTATCGGCAACGGTCCCTACCGGATGGAAGAACCCTGGCAGCACAACCATTCCGTCACGCTTCGCCGCTACGAGGGCTATCGCGGCGAGCCCGGCAGCGTCGAACGGCTCGAGTTCCGCATCTACGCCGATCAGCCGGCCGCGTTCCGTGACGTTCAAGCGGGCAACCTCGACGTGGCCACCGTGCCCGAGGAGCTTGCCCTCGAAGCCCGGAGGAGCTTCGGGGACCGTCTCCTGACGGCCACCTCCTCGGACTTCGTCTACCTGGGCCTGCCCCTGTACGACGCGCGTTACGCAAACCCCGACCTGCGCCAAGCCTTGTCGCTCGCGATCGACCGTCGGCTCATCATCGACACGGTGCGCAACGGCGTGGGCGAGCCCGCCACCTCCCTGGTCCCCCCGGTGGTACCCGGCTCGCGAAGCGCAGCGTGCGGAGCTTGTAGACACGACCCCGTCCGGGCACGCGAGCTCTTCACGCGATCGGGAGGACTCGACGAGCTCGTCCTTTGGGCCGGCAGGGAAGGTGGTTCGGCCCCGGCGGTCGAGGCGATCGCGAATCAGCTGCGTCAGACACTCGGCATCCCGAAGGTCGAGCTCAAGACCATGTTGAACGCCGAGTACTTCCAGTTGCGCGACCAGCGGAAGATGACCGGTCCTTTCCTGTCCGACTGGATCATGGACTACCCGAGCCCCCAGAACTACCTCGAGCCGCTCTACTCGACGGGAGCAGCGGCGAATCGCTTCGAGTACAGGAATCCACAGGTCGACGACCTGCTTCGTCGCGGCGATGCAGCCAGGTCCCTACCGGAAGCCCTCGACCTCTACCGACGGGCCGAGGAGATCGTCGCTGCGGACCTTCCGGTCCTGCCCCTGTGGTTCGACCAGTCCCTCTACGTGCATTCCGAGCGGGTCGAGAATCTCGTCGTCGACCCCCGCCTCGTCGTCCGCTCCCTGACCCTGCGGGAATGAAGGGCCCGCAGAGTTCGAAGCACCCCACCTGCCGGCGCCGGTCGCCCGTCCCGGAAGGCACTCCTGCCCGGGTGCTAGGGTGAGTGGCCTGTCGGGGAAGGAGGCGCATGGCCGGCATGAGAGATGCGCCGATCCTCTACCGGACGCTCCACGCGGCCCTGCCCTTGATCGTGAACCCCTACCTCCAGCTCGACATCGAAGGACAAGAGAACGTCCCAGCGGCGGGCGGGGCCGTTGTCGCTTCTAACCACCTGGCCTTCATCGACTCCGTACTCTTGGCGTTGAACCTCGACCGGCCGGTCTACTTCTTGGGAAAGGCCGACTATTTCGCGTCCGCCAAGACCCGCTGGTTCTTCTCCGGCGTCGGGGTCATCCCCACCTATCGGCAGGGTGGCGACAAGGCTCGGGAGTCCCTCGAATCCGGGCTCTCCGTCGTCAGTCGCGGGGACCTGCTCGGCATCTACCCCGAGGGCACGCGCAGCCCCGATGGTCGCCTCTACCGCGGAAAGACCGGGCCGGTGCGCATCGCCATCGAAGGCGAGGTGCCACTCGTGCCGTGTGCCGTCATCGGCACGCGAGAGGCGCAGCCGCCCGACGCCTACATGCCGCGCCGCCGTCCCGTCAAGGTGCGGTATGGCCGCCCGCTGGACTTCTCGCGCTACTCGGGTCAAGAGGACGACACCGCGATACTGCGCTCCGCCACCGACGAGTTGATGTACGAGATCATGCTGCTGTCGGGCCAGGAATACGTCGACGAGTACGCCGCGAACATCAAGAGTGGCCAGGTGACCGTCGAAGGCGTCGAAGGGGAGCACGCCCCGCAGGTGGGCGAGGAGCCGCCCGGGCTGGCGACCGAAGGTCGCCGGGAGGGCGGGCGAGAGTCTCGGCTGGCGACCGAAGGTCGCCGGGAGGGCGGGCGAGAGTCTCGGCTGGCGACCGAAGGTCGCCGGGAGGGCGGGCGAGGGATCTGGCGACGCAGGGCGAGCTGAGCCAGCCCGAGTCGACGCGATCGCGTGCGCTGAGCGGAGGGCGCCTCGCACAGGCTCGCCGGTTACGGCAGCGTAGGTTACGGTGGCGTAGCTTTTGCCGCCGACCTCTGAGGTCCTACGTGCCCGAAACCGTCACGAACGCTCACCATCCCACCGACGTCATCCTCGAAGCCGCGCTTGCCGCGGAACATCCGCCCGAAGTCCGGGGAGTCGTCCACCTCGACGGAGCCAAGCTGCGCTTCTATCGGCGCACCGCTGTCGTGCTCACCGGCGCTCCGCTGCTCGGGCTCGCCGCCGCGATGCTGCTGCTGTGGGGCCGGGGCCTCACCGCGCTCGACTTCGGGCTCTTCTTCGGCTTCTACGTCTTCACTGGACTCGGAGTGACGGTGGGCTATCACCGTCTCTTCACACACCGCAGCTTCGAGGTACCGCTCCCGGTGCGTGCCCTGCTGGCTGTCGCAGGCTCGATGGCGGTAGAAGGCTCGATCATCGACTGGGTGGCCACCCACCGTCGCCACCACGCCTACGCAGACGCCTACGGCGATCCCCACTCGCCCCATCTCGTGGCCAAGTCCGGCCTGAAGGGTGTCCTGGCAGGACTGTGGCACGCCCACGTCGGCTGGTTCTTCGCTCCCGAGCGGACGGACGCGACGCGCTGGGCCCCCGACCTCCAAGAGGAGCCGGTCATCCGCGCCGTCGACCGCGCGTTTGGCTGGTTGACGGCCGCGAGCTTCGCCCTGCCGGGCGTGATCGGGCTCGTGGTGACTCGCAGCCTGGTCGGTGGCGTGACCGCCTTCGTCTGGGGAGGGCTCGTACGCATCCTCCTGCTTCACCACGTGACCTGGGGCATCAACTCGATCTGCCACTTCTTCGGCAGCCAACCCTTCGACACGCGTGACGAGAGCACGAACAACTGGGTGCTGTCGCTCGTGTCCTTCGGCGAGTCGTGGCACAACAATCACCATGCCTTCCCGACCTCCGCCCGGCACGGGATCCTGCGGGGACAACTCGACCCGGGGTGGCGTGTCATTCGCACGCTCGAGCAACTCGGCGTCGCCCGTAACATCCGGCGCATCAGCAGGCGGGTGCTCGACCGCAAGTGGGCCCGTCCCCCTGTCCCACTGGCGCGCGGGTGAGCCGGGCAAGCGCGGGGGGCACTGGCACTCCTCGCCGGGCCCGCATGAGCGGCAAGGAACGCCGGGAGCAGCTGATCGGCGTCGCGCGGGCGGTTTTCGCCGAACGCGGTTTCGAGGCCGCTTCCATCGAAGAGATCGCCGAGCGTGCAGGGGTGAGCAAGCCGGTCGTCTACGAGCATTTCGGCGGCAAGGAAGGCCTGTACGCGGTCGTCGTGGACCGCGAGGTCGATCACCTGCTGGGTCTGATCACGGCTGCCCTCGAGGCCGACCATCCGCGGCTCGCAGTCGAGCAGACAGCGATCGCGTTTCTCACCTACATCGAGGAGCAGCAGGACGGCTTTCGTATCCTCGTCCGGGATGCGCCCGTGGGAACCTCGTCGGGCACTTTGCCCAGCATCATCGGCGACGTCGCCGCAAATGCCGAGTCGCTGCTTGCCGCCGAGTTCGATCAGCGGGGCTACGACCCGAACATCGCCCCGCTGTACGCCCGGGCGCTCGTGGGCATGGTCGCGCTCGTGGGGGAGTGGTGGCTCGATGTCGGCTTGCCGAAGAGGCAGGAGGTGGCGGCTCATCTCGCCAACCTCGCCTGGAACGGGCTGAAGGCCCTCGACCCGCAACCGGAGTTGATGCGGCCATCGTCGTGAGCTCGGACGGATGCTGCCTCGCTCACCACTCCCGCCCCTAGCATCTCAGAGGATGATCGAGGAACTTGATCTCGCTGTCCGGGTCGCCGAGGAGGCTGGCGCCCTCCTGCGTGAATACGCCCGCGGAGGATCACTGGGGGTGCGGACGAAGTCGAGTGAGACTGATCCGGTCTCCGACGCCGACCACGCGGCTGAGCAGCTCATAACCGAGGCGTTGTCCGAGGCCTGTCCTCACGACGCCATCGTGGCCGAGGAGGAGGGGGGCCGGACTGGCTCTTCGGGGCGGACCTGGATCATCGACCCTCTCGACGGGACCGTGAACTACCTCTACGGGATTCCGGCCTGGTGTGTCTCCATCGCCTGCGAGGACTCGGAAGGTCTCCTGGCCGCAACGGTCTACGACCCCAGCCGCGACGAGACCTTCACCGCAGCTCGGGGCCAGGAAGCATGGCTGAACGGAGATCCCATCTCCGTGACCGAGGCGTCGTTCGAACGTGCGCTCATCGCCACCGGCTTTGCGTACGACTCCACGGTGCGTGTCGGGCAGGGACACGTCCTCGCCGAGTTGCTCGGGGTGGTTCGCGACGTGCGTCGGGTGGGGGCGGCCGCCCTCGACCTGGCCTGGACCGCCTGCGGTCGCTTCGATGGCTTCTACGAGTTCGATCTCAAGCCGTGGGATGTCGCGGCCGGCAGCCTCCTCGTGACCGAGGCCGGTGGTGTCGTCTCCGACCACACCATCACCCTCGCACGTCGAGACCTGTTCAGCGTCTTCGCAGGGGGTGAAGCGGTCCACGAACGTCTCGAGGAGTTCGTCCTCGACCGCACGCGCGGACCGTCCCCAGGCTGATCAGGACGTGAGGCACCGGTAGGTGGGCCCGTGTTGGCCCACCTACCGGTGGTATACGACCGGCTGCTCTAGCCTTAGTTGTGGAGCAGGACCCCCAACCTGTTTGCCTGGGGATCGGCACCTCCCCGATCGATCACGGCGATGTCAGCCTTCCCGTCGCCGTTGAAGTCGCCCGCCGTGAGCTCTCGGATGGCATCCTCGAAGTTCAAGGCTTGGGTGATGAGGAACGGGGAGCCTGGCGCCGGCCGGAACTGTGTCTTCACGATGCTCCCGTCGGGGCGCGTGATGGTCTTCTCACTGTTCGAGAAGCACGAGATGTATTGTGGTCCCGGGTTGGGGAAGCCCGATGTGACACAGATGTCGGGGCGTTGGTCGGGCTGCGGGTTCTGGATGCCCGTGAACTGACCGCTCACGATGAACGAGGTCCGGGCGCCGGGAACGTCTCCTGCCCGGTACGGCGACGCTGTCTCCTCCGTGAAGGTCCCAGGTGGGTCGTTGATGAACACGGACACGCTAGGGTTCGGCTGCACGGGGCCGGTGTTGGCGACCGCGAAGTCCGGGGCGCGGCGCTGACCGGGACCGAGGAAGTTGTCGATCGCGATCGTGTGCGGGCGGGCACGCCGTGGGGTCGGAGGCGGTTGGTCCGGGAAGTTGTTCGCCCTGCCGGCATCGATGACTTGCGGCGGGCCGACCGTACCGTCGCCGTTGCCGGGTAGGAACATGATCGGGCCGTTGTTGTTGCACGGTATGAGCCCATCAGCCAGGCCGTCGGCATTGAGATCGGCCGCGGCGGGGAAGTGGGGCGAGTCGCAGAAGGGGTTCGGCCCGCCAGCGGTGAAATCGATCGTCTGGCGCTCGGTGAAGGTGCCGTCGCCGCTCCCCAGGAAGATCTGAGCGGTGTCGACGTCCTCGTTGTCGATGAGGAAGTCCAACTTGCCGTCCCGGTTGAAATCGGCCACGCCGACGCCGAGGGGCCGGGGATCGGTCTCGGTGACGTGGCGGGTGAAGGTTCCGTCACCGTTGTTCAGGAAGGCCACGACCCACCCCGGGCAACGGGTTGGATGGGGACCGGGAAGGATCTGAGGTGATCCGGCGTCGGCTGCGAGCACGTCGTTCCTGCCGTCGTTGTTCACATCGACAATGGCGGCGCCCCGCCCGACGCTGAAACAGCGTGCGGCAGTGCTCGCCAGATGCTGTGAGGTCAGCAGGGTCTCGCTGAATCCCGGGCTGAAACGGCCCTGACCATCGTTCTCCATGACCACGAGCTTGCCGCCTGTCCGATTAGCGGCCGTTCCCTCGCTGGTGACGGCCAGGTCGACGTCACCGTCGCCGTCGAGGTCTCCGGTCGGGACGGTGATCCCGAACAGGTGGGTCGCCCCTACCACATAGGACTGGGCGGGACCGAAAACCGACTTCGCCGGCTGCCCCTGGGCGGCGTATCCGCCGAATGCCACCATGGCAACGAGCCAGCCGGTCAGAGCGATGAGAATTGGTCGGCGACGTGGAGGCAGGGCGAGCGGCCGCCTCCCCGATTCTTGAACCTTGGTTGTCCTGGGCCGTGGTCGACGCCGCGCCCAGGCGACGGCATGCCTGCTCCACATCGTCACATTCCCTTCGGTTGGGTCGCCCCACAGACGGAAGGCAGAAGGAAACCTACCCCTGTCCGAACGGCCGTGGTAAGTGCTCTCGACATGTAGCGGGCGGAGTCGGGGGCGCGCTGTTGAAGGCTCACCAGAGCCGGATGGCACTCGGGCGGCGAGAGGCGAGACACAACGAGTGGACCTCAGGCAAAAAAGCGCGCCGGGTAATTGAAGAAGGGCGGACCGTAAGCCGATCAGTAGGGGGACGTTCTCAAGCGACGCAGGAGCTCCCATGGAGTCCGACCGCAATCACATTGACCGGATTCTCGAACGTCTCGAAGTGCTGCGTGACGGAGTCCGGGAACTCGACCGGCTGCACTCTTCGGTCCGAGCCGAGATCATTCGGTCCGAGATCAAGCGTCTCGGGGAAGACGGAGCCGAGGCGTTGGCGGCCGAGTAGCAGGCAGCGGAGGTAAAGCCCGCGATAGGTCGACGGCGACCTCCTCGCCGGTCGAGAGCGATAATGGTTGTTGCCGGGCTGGCGACCGTAGGTCGCCGGGCGGGCGGGGAAGAGCCATGGCAGCGATCTTGTTGGTGGAAGACGACGCCTCCGTGCG
>JBHELG010000032.1:0-15503 GCA_046263195.1 Nitriliruptorales bacterium
AATGGCCTGCTCGAGCTGGACCTTGGGGTCAGCGAGCTCGTCGAACCTACCGCTGAGGGCGGCCGTCACGTAGCGCCAAACCCGCTGCATGAGCTTGAACATGTCGGTCCTCCTGTCCTGCCGTCAGTGTCCCTGACGCGACGCTCGCGGCCCGTGTTCTTTCACAGGCTGCTCGAGCCTCCTGACGCGCCGCTCGCCTCCTCCAAGGCCTGCCGGAGCGCTTCCATCTCTCCCACTAGGGCGTCGACGTCGCCGCCGAGTCCCCCGAGGTCGGAGGCATCGCTCGCTTGCAGGGCCAGCTCGACGGCCCGGGCCACCGCCTCGTCGAGACGGGCATTCAACAGCCGCAGCCGTTCGCGCGTCTCGTCTGCGACGGCGGCGATCCGCTCCCTGGACTCGAGCTGCGCCCGCAGGGCCTGCTCGGTCGCGTCGAGGTGGCTGCTCTCCCGATCCCGGGTGCGTTCGCGTCGCACCTGTTGGAGTTCACGGCGGATGGCGTCGGACGGCTCGAGCTCTCCGAGGGCGCGCTTGAGTGCCTGACCTCGTAGCGCTATGCGCCAGCATTCATCCACCCCATCATCGAGGCGAGCGCCGATCTCGGCCAGCCGCTCACGCAGCGGGCCGGCGGCCACCGCTTGGACCGCCCGGTCGTACCGTCGCCGCGCGTCGAGGGCCTCACGGACGAAGCTCCGCCAGGGGTCCCCGACGATGCGCAGGTCAATCCGCTCCCTTTGCCGACGAGGTATCGCCAGTGCAACCCGCGCCGCATAGGCCGCTGCGCCGATGGCGGCCGCTCCCACGATCGGGAGGCCCGCCAGGATCCCCAGGGACGTGCCCGCACCGGCGAGCAGGATCCCCGAGGGGGAGGTGAGCGCCCGCGCGACCCCGGGAGTGAGGAAGCGGTCTCGGAACCCCATGAGCGTCAGAAGTTGCTCAACACGGCGGTGAAGACCTTCTCGATGCTCTTGGGATCGCTCGCGTCGTAGGTGGCCGCGTTCGTCGCCTCGGCGATGCGCCGGAGCGTGCCGAGGTCGGCGTCCCTGCCGTAGGCGATGGTGAAGACCCGCACCGGCCGCGTCGAACCGCCCTCGCTGTCGCGCCGCAGGACGCGCAGCAACTGCTCGAGGTCGTCGTTGCGGGGGTCCTCGTTCTTGCCGTCGGTGAGCAGGACCACGGCGTTGATGCGGTCAGGGTCGAAACCGTCCTGAAGTTGGACGAATGAATCCCTCGCCACGGTGTAGAGCGGTGTGCCCTGGGTGGGGACGAGCCCGTCGATGCGCGCGACCACGGCCTCGCGCTGCCCGGCGATAGGGGCGATCGGCGCGAGGTCGATGTAGTCGCGGGGCTCAGTGGTCTTCAGACCGGTCGAGAAGATCCGCACCCCCACGAGGTCGTCGCCCTTGAACTGGTCGAGGGACGTGATGGCGGCACGCTTGGCCAGGTCGAGCTTCGTGTCACGGGAGCCTCGGCCGGCGCCGTCAGCGGGTTCTCCCATGGAGCCGGACACGTCGATGACCAGCAGCACCCGGGCGCCCTTCCGCTGGGTGGACCAGTCATCGAGCATCGCCACGAGGACCGGTGGTGCGGGTACCTCGAGGGTCGTCTGGGGCTGGTCGGGATCGACGCCGTTGTCGCTGGTGATGGGGTCGCCGATGGCGACGTCGGGGTTGCCCGGGCGGAAGCCGAAGGACAGCACCTGCTGCTGGTTGTCGGGACGCTGGACGAAGTCACGGAATGCGGCGGCCGCCTCCCGCTGCTCGCCGCTGACCCACGGAGCGTCGAGCAGGATGAAGGGGTTGTCGCTGAAGAGCGTGCCTTCCTTGGGGTACACGGCGACGAGGGGTGTGCGCGGGGGTCGAGGCTGCTCCCCCTGCTGGAGGACCCCGTCGGGGTTGCCGCGGTTGTAGTTGATGAGCGAGACCTCCTCGACCGCGACCGCCGAGGCGTACGTGAGCGCCGTTCCACGCGCGTCGTTGCGGTACCAGTTGTTGAGGAACGTGAGGGTGGTGTCGCCGTAGTGGACGACCGCGGACTCCACGTCGCGGGCGAAGGCCTGCACGTCGGGGCGGCGCAGGTCCTCGGCGCTGAGATCGCGGATCTTGCCCGTGGCCGCGTAGTACTGGGCCATGAGCGCCGAAAGCCCGCTGGTGGAGAAGTTCGGGTTGGTCTTGCCCAGCCGGAACGGTCCCCACTCGGGATGACCGAACGCCGCCCACCCCTCGGGGCTGCGCGACAGCGCGAGGATGTCGGCCCAGCCGATCGCCTTGCGTGGGTAGCCCAGGGCGGCGGCCATGGGCGCTGGCATGGCGATGACGAGGGGGGTGACCATGAACGGCTGCGAGGGCGGCGCCATCGGCGACCGTCCGCGCTCGGCCAGCCGCTGGTTGAGGACGGTGGCCCAGGCGCTGGAGGCGGGCGACCACACGACGGGGCGAGGGCCGTCCGTCTGCTCGTCCGGCCAGCTCTCGGCGAGGAGCTGAGTGGCTTCCCCTGAGGCCTTGCTCTGCGGACGGACGAAGACGCAACGGTCGCCGACCCGCGCTTCCCGCGAACCGTTGAAAGCCTGCGCGAGACCGCGCATGAGGTCGATCTTCTCCGACGACACGGCGAGGTCGACCACGACACAGTTGCCGGGGTCAGCCAGCCCGTCCTGTTCGTCGCCGCCCCCGGAGTCCGGCGAGCAGGCCATGACCGTCAGGGCGAGCACGAGCACGGCGGCCGCCACACGGACCTTCGGTCGCTCTGCTGCAGCACCTCGCGCGCGTCGCACATGGGACCGGATCATCGGCTGATCTCCTTCCAGACGTCCCTCAGCGCGTCGAGGACTCCGGGTGGTGGCAAACCGGCAGCGGCGGGCAGTGCCACAGCCGGGTCGAGACCGGTACCCATGGGCCTGCCCTCCACCCGCCAGCCCGTGTCCGCGAGAGCATCGCTGCCCGGTTCGCCGGTCCACAGCTCGAGGAGCCGCCGACCCGCCGCGGTCCCGCCGAGGTGGGTCAGGACGACCTCGCCTACGACGAGGGGGCGGGGGTAGGCGATCACGATCGACCCTCGTCGAGCTGACCGCTCGAGCGTCGGCCCGGCCTGTGCCTCGAGCGCCCCGACAGCGTCGAGGCTGGCGGGACCGAAGGCCAGCATGCGCTGCAGGGGCGAACCCGTGGTTGGATCGAGGGCGGGGACGGCCCGTTCCAGGCCGGTGAGCCAGCTCCGGTAGCCGTCGTCGTCGAGGTCGAATGAGGACAGGTCGGTGCGGCGGAAGTAGCCGGCGGTGGCTTGGCCGAGGACGAGGAGCCCGGAGGCGGTCTGGCGCGGGTCGGCCAGGCCCGGTTTCACGGGCCCCCACTGCTCGTGGCCCCCTATCTCGGCCCAGCGTCGGGGCGCGGCGTCGCCGAGGCAGCGCCAATCGACGCTCCCGCCGCAGCGCACGGCGAGCACGTCGGCCCGCTCGCGCCAGACGGCGATGACGAGCGGTGAACGTGCCAGCGGCGCTGTGGTGCCGGCGGCGAGCGGGGGGAGTCCCTGACGTTGGCGGGAGGAGGCGACGATCTCGGGCCAGGGCTGGAGCACGAGCCAGGCGTCGAGGTCGAGGCTCTCGGTGCCGGGTAAGGCGGCCAGCCTGGCGGCGGTCGCCCCGGCCGGCTCGATCCGAACCTCGACCTGCTCGGCCCGCCCCGCCAGCGCCTGACAGCCCTCGGCGACCTCGTCGGCGCACACGAGTCGCAGGGGTGTGCCGCGGGCCACACTGGCGCCGTCGCCATCTCCACGCCCGTCGCGTTCCGATCGCAGGGCCAGCGCGGCGAGGACCATTGCGACGGCGACGGCCAGGGCGAGTAGGCGGCCGGCCACCGCCAGGCGGTCAGGGCGCGCCACAATGCGCCCAGCCCGCCCGCCGGCCCGAGGCCAGCGACCCGGGCTCGAGGAGGGAGTCAGTGCGGGACATCGGCGACGGTGATGGCCATGAGCTCGTCGTTGCTGGGGTGGGCGAGCTCGACGATGCGGCTGGCCTGTCGGCTGATGGTCTGCTCGAAGAGGTTACGGGCGAGGCGGCCGTTGCCGAAGCCGCGTCCGCGGGGCTGGCCCTCGAGGTAGCGGCGGACCTGCTCCCGCGCCTCGGGATCGCAGCGGTACTGGGCCTGGCCGGCGAGCAGCTCGAAGATGGCGACGAGCTCGTCGGTGGTGTAGTCGGGGAAGTGGATGGTCTTCGGGAACCGGGAGCGCAGCCCGGGGTTGGCGGCGATGAAGGCGGCCATCTCATCGGGGTAGCCCGCCACGATGACCACGACGCGGTCGCGCCGGTCCTCGACGAGCTTGACGATCATGTCGATGGCCTCGCGGCCGAAGTCCTCCTCGCCGCCCCGGACGAGCGCGTACGCCTCGTCGATGAGCAGCACGCCCTCGTCCGCCGTGTCGAAGGCGTCCCTCACACGCTGGGCCGTCTGGCCGACGTAGCCGGCGACGAGCTGGGAGCGGTCGGTTTCCACGAGGTGTCCGCGCTCGACCACCCCGAGAGTGCGGTAGATCTCGGCCAGCAGCCGAGCGACGGTGGTCTTTCCGGTGCCGGGGTTGCCGGTGAACACGAGGTGGTGGCTCATCTCAGGGACTTTGAGGCCCCGCTCGCGGCGCAGGTTGCGTACGCGGATGAGGTTGGCGACGAGGCGTACCTCGGCCTTCACCGGGGCGAGTCCGACCAGCCGGTCGAGCTCGGCGAACAGCTCTTCGAGGGGGCGAGGTGGGGCGGTCGCCGTGGTGGGGGCGGCGGTCGTGGTCGCCCCGGGAGCGTCGCGAGGGCCGGTGACCATGGTGGTGGCCGGGTTCTGCGCCCCGGAGCGGGTGAGTCCGGCGTTCGCCATGGTCTGCAGCAGGAGCGTTCGGAAGCGGTCGATTGCGACCAGTTCAGCGTGGGAGGGATGGGCGTCCAGGGATGCCACCGTGTGGGCCACGGCCATGGCGCGTTCGTAGTAGGCCCAGGCGTGGTCCGAGCCGTCACGGCAGTCGGCCGCCACGAGCGTGGTGAACAGCAGCGAAGGGGCGTCGAGCCAGACCCGCTTGCCCGTGACGAGACCGGCGAGGCGGACCTCCCGGGGTGAGGCGCGGCGCAGGTCGGTGTCGAGGCGGGGCGCGAAGGCGGTGATGAGGGCCCACAGCTCGTCGTCGGTGTGCAGCCCGTCCGCATCGATGAGGCCGCAGACGAGGTTGTGTGCCTCGAGCGTGACGTCAGTGGTGAGCTTGTGGGCGGAAGTGGTCGAGTCGGCCAAGTTGAGGAGGGCCGGCGTGACCGTCTCGACGAAGACCTCGACAGGCCCGACGAGAGCGTCGTTCACGTCCGCGAGCACCTCCGGCCAGCGTTCGTAGCACGTTATCGGCTCGGGGGGCCGAAGGCGGCCGATTTGGTTGAGACGGGCGCACTCTCGCTGCCAGGGGTGGTAAGGGGGGAGCATGAACGACAAGGGTTCTTCGGGCTCAGTCTTCCGCGGGGCCAATCGCCGTCGAGGTGGACCTCGACGAGACTCGTCGTGGAGCGGCCGCAGGAGCTTCTTGCCGGCTGCGGGCGGTACTCCCCACCAGCGTGCGAAATCGGCAGCGGTGGCGGGCCCGTAGGCGTCGAGGAACCGGCGCACCACGACACCGGCGCCTCGGTGGGGTCCGGTCACGCCACGGGCCGGGCAGCCACCTCTTGGGGTCGACGAAGGTGACGTTGCGGCCCTGGCTGGGCCGAAGAACAGGTCGCCGTTGGCCGCGGACGACTTCAGGATGCTGCCTCCGCACCCGGTCCGCACGACGTCGGCGAGGCTCGCGTCCCCGGTCACCTTCGCGACCTTCCTGCCCAGCTCGGCACGGGTCAGCGGCAACTCCCCGAGCACCTGGCCGACCGCGGCGGTGATCGACTCGAGCTGGTCGTTGGTGATGGCGTGGTAGCGCTCCCAAGCCTGGCCTCGGCGGGCGGTCCGCTCCTTCACGCGGAGCGCCGCGACCCAGGCCGGGAGCTCGTCGGACGGCAGAAGGTGCAGCGTCCCCCGCATGGCCCAGGTCCTGACGAGGGTGCGTTCGGTCCACAGCGCGCCGCCCCGCCGGCCGCGATCACTCCAGGGCCCAGCTCACGGCCCTTTCGGGAGAGTACGAGCAGAACGTCCCTAGGCGGATCGAGTGGTCGAGGTGTGCGCCGAGAGCCGGATGGGCACGGTCGATGCGGGCGAGGGCCGTGCGGATGCGCGAGGAGATCGTGGTACGGGCACGCTCGGTGGGGTTGCCGACGCTCCGAAGACTTCTGGCGATCCCATAGGAGGTGGTGAGCTGGGCGAGGACGGCCTGGCGGTCGACCTGTGCCCGGCTGGAAAGCTCGGGGTCTCCCAGCGTCTCCGCCTGCTCGATCTCCTGCTCGAGTTCGGCGAGTCGCCGCCGATATCCGGCGCGAGCGCTTTCCTCGTTCCGCGCTGCGGCCTGCCCCCGCTCGTCCGGGCTTTCGGTCTGCTTGTCGTGCGAGTGGACGGGCTCCGCCACGAACTCGAGCACGTGGAACTCCTTGCCCGGGTTTGCCAACAGACGGGCGATGTCCGCCATGCCCTTGGAGTCCTCGACCCGCGCCTCCTCGCCCTCGAAGCGCAGCAGCCACACGTCGGCCTCTCTGCGGATGACGTTGTCCTCGGGCGCCTCCGCCACGTGCTCCGGCTCGGCGCCGGGCAGCGCACCTGCCGATTGGCACCAGTGCGTCAAGTCGAGCGCGTTGTAGATGGAGATGGCCTCGTCGAGCAGCCCGTCGGCCGGCACCCGGTCGCCCGCGTCGCCGCGTTCGAGCAGCATCGCGGCATATTCCCGTAAGGTGTGCGCGATCAACAGGGGAGCCCCCGCACGGCGGTGCGCCTCCAGCGCCCGGCGGAAATGCGGCTCCGCCTCCCCCCAGCGGTCGAGCGTCGCGGCGAGGAGCCCGAGGTAGCGGGACACCGAGCCCAGGGTGATGGCGCCGGGGCCGCTGATCGCGAACCGTTCCGCGTAGGGCTGCAGCAGGTCGAGGACCTTTGCTCCGGCCTCACGCTCGCCGAGCTCGGCGCAGCCCCACGCGAGCATGCACATCGCGAGCAACCAGGCAGTGTCCTCGACCTCGAGCCGCGAGAAGTCCTCCCCCGCCAGGCGGTCGAGTACCGCTCGTGCTTCGGCGCGCCGTCCGCGGCGTGCGAGCACGGGCACGAGGAAGGGCTCGGCCGCATGACGCCCGGCCGCTGGATCGTTCACGGCCCTGGTGAGGAGGTCGCCCGCCTGCTGGTCGTGTCCCGCTTCGATGAGCCATACGAGACGTTGCATTTCGGCGAAAGATTCGGCGGCGAGGCTGCTCGCCTGGCGGCCGATCGTCCTGGTCTCCGCCATGAAGCGCTCGGCATCGGCCAGGCGGCCCTCCATGAGCGCCCGCATTCCGCGCCACAGGGGCACGTACCACAGAAACGCCGGTAGCCCCACGGCTTCGGCCCTGCGAGCGAACGCCTCGACTTCATCATCGACCCCCGCGATGTCGCCCAGCTCGAGGAGTGCCGTCAGCTTGAGGCGCCGCCCGAGCAGCTCCGTCTCCGCGTCCAGGGTCTCCTCTCCGATCTGCACCATCTCGGACGCGGACTCGAGCCGCTCCTCGGCATGGGCCGTGCCGTCGAGGGTGTCGCAGTAGCCGCCGAGCGCGTACGCGAGGGCCTTCTCGTCGCCGACCTCACGGGCCATCCGTATGGCTTGGCGGCTGAGCTCGGACCGCTGCTCGAGCGTCTCGCGACCGGCGGTGACGACCGACAGTCGTGCCAGCAGCCAGGCCCGCAGCGGCGAATCCTCCTGCCCGAGCGTGGTAAGGGCGTCCTCGAGCAGATCGATGACCAGGTCGATCTGGTCCCGTCCCGCCCGCCCGCCGGCTTCGCCGCCGTTCCGGCGAAGGCCCATTCGGGGGCCGCCTTGACCCCCGTCGCGGACGAGCCCGGCCCGCCCGGCGGCTTCGCCGCCGCCACGGACGAGCCCCGCCCGCCCGGCGGCTTCGCCCCCATCCCGGCGCTGGTCGGGCGGGTGGACCTCCGAGCCGTGCAGGTCGGTGACGAGCGCGGCGAGGCCGAGTGCGGCTCGGGCCAGCTCCTCGGCCCAGCCTCGACGCCTGGCCGTCGAGGCCGCGAGCTCGAAGGCCTCGGCGGCCCCCTGCCCCTCACCGGCCCGCATGTGCGCGTCTCCCCGTGCCAGCAGCAGCTCGGTCCGCTGGGGCTCCTCGCCGCTCTTGTCCTCGAGCAACTCCAGAGCATGCGTGAAGTGTTCGGCGGCCTCTTCATACGCGAGCAGCTGGAGAGCCCGCCACCCGGCCCGCCGCGCGTACAACAAGGCCTTGTCATCGTCCTCCTCCCCGGGGGGGCCGGCCGTGGCTTCGTCGACTTCGGCCGCGGTCTCCTGCAGGGAGGCGAGGTAGAAGTGGTGCGCGAGAGCGTTGAGCAGCGGGTCGAGGTCGTCCGAGCCGGCCTCGAGGGCCTCACCGACACGTCGCTGCAGGGCCCCGCGACGGGACGCGGGGAGATCGTGGTACAGCGTCTCGCGGATGAGCTGATGGGTGAACCGGTAGCGTGCCGGCGCATCCTCGGAGGGGTGGATGACCTCTGCTCGGACGGCCCTGTCGAGGAGGTCGAACAGCCTCGCTTCGGGTGTTTCCGAGACCGCCGACAGGATCTTCAGCCCGAACTCGACCCCGATCACCGAGGCTTCGGCGAGCAGCCCGACATTCTCGTCCGGCAGCGCAGTCCGGCGGAAGATGACCTCCCCGGCCTTCTCCGGCAGCATCGAAAGACGCGATGCGCCTTCAGGGCTCAAGGCCGTGAGACGTCCCTGCGACTCGAGAAGGCGGGTCAACTCCCGGATTACGAAGGGGTTTCCGCCGCTCCGCTCGTGCACGAGCATCGCGACGCGATCGCTCACCGTCGTGCGCGCCACCTGCCGCACCAGTCGCATCGAGTCGGCAGCGGTGAGACCCCCGAGCCCGATGGTCGTGCCGACGCGGGACAGCCGGGTGAGGCTGCGACTCGCCGGACTCCCGGGTCCGGCTTCGGAGTCGCGGTAGGCGGCTGCGATGAGGATTCGCTTCCCGCTCAGCCGGTTGGCCACGAACTCGAGCAGCAGTTGCGAAGCCGTGTCGGCCCACAGCAGATCGTCGAGCACGATCAAGACGGGAGTGCGACGGGCCGCCTCCTCCAGGAGCGTGGCGACGGCCTGGAACAGGCGGAGACGTCGTTGTCGCGCCTCGCCTGGGGGAGCCGGCAGGGAAGCGGGCTCGGCCGGGGCGGGTGCGTCCGGTAGGAGGCCGGCCAGATCGGTGGCGCGGGAATCAAGACGGGGCAGCGTCGACCCGAAACTGCGGCTGAGGCGGCGCAGCACCTGCACCCAGGGCCAGAAGGGCGGGGTCGCGTCGTCGACCCCTGACCCCCACGCGACCGTGGCCCGGCGGGCTTCCGCCATGCCCGCGAGTTCTGAGGCCAAGCGGGTCTTTCCGATCCCTGCTTCGCCCCCCAGCAGCACGAGCGCCCCGCCGCCGTCGAGGGCGGTGGAGAGCGCCACCCGCAGGAAGCTCAGCTCACGGTTGCGGCCGATGAGCGACGTCGCGGCGCTCGCAGGTCGTTTCATCACACTCGCTCCTGAGCGCGGCCCTGCAGGCGTCGTGCGACCTGGGGCCGGCCCCTGCCGGGTGCCCTCCATATGGTGAGGGGTGTGCTACAGGCCGCTACCTAAGCACGCGGACCGAGTCGATCTCAACCGGGGCTGCGAGGTGTCAGGGGCGGGAGAGGGCGCTCGCGCCTTCAGAAGTCTTCGAACCACCGGGGTTCGTCCGGGACGGGCCCGGGAGGTGGGAAGTGGTCGGCCGCGTCGGGGGCGAGGTCCTGGGCGAAGGCATAGCCGACACCGGACGGGAAGCGCACGTCGAGATCGGGGCGGCGGGCGAAGCCTTCCTGCTCGTACAGGCGGTGTGCCACGGTCATGAACGACATCGAGTGGATGACGGTGCGCCGGCAACCGCGCGCCCGGGCGGTGTCGAGACAGGCCCGGACCAGCGCTCGTCCCACGCCCTGCCCCTGAGCCGTCGGGGCGACGGCGAGGAACCGGAAGCCGCAGTCCGCGAACGTCAGCAGCATCTGCTCGAACTCCCGGTCCCCGGGCAGGGTGAACGCGACCACACCCACCACCCGTTCGTCGACCTGGCCCTCCCTCCCGGCGCCTTCGACGCCGGCCCGGCGTTCGGCCACGAAGACGGCCGTGGCCCCCGCCACCCACTGCTCGGGATGGCGCAGGAACTGCCGATAGGGCTGGCTGAAGGGACCGACGCGGTCGTAGGCCTCGAGCAGCAGGCGGCCGACGGGGTTGTAGTCGACCGGGGCGATCTCGCGTATCCGCAACCTGGTCACCGTGAGCAGCCTGGAGGAATGATCCTCGGTAAAGCATGCGGCACCCTCGCTGCTCACGCACACGACGCTCGGCGCCTCCGGAGCGGCCTCTGAGCGCACGGCATTGCTCGGCTGGCGCAAAGGGCCGCCACGAAATCCAGCGCGTGGACGTCCCGAGTATGGACAAATCCCGCTCGGGAACAACGTCGTCGTGCATCCTTTAGCGCACCGACGAGAGGGCTGCGTGCATGCGCATCGCCGTGTACGTCTTCGAGGGGGCCGAGGAGTTGGACTGGGCTGGTCCGTGGGAGGTGCTCGCGGCGTGGGCAGATCAGTTCCCTGACGACGGGGTCGAGGTGTTCACGCTGGCCCGGCACCGGCCGGTGGTCCGCTGCGCCAAGGGGCTGCGCGTGTGGGCCGACTACACCTGGGACAACGTCCCCGCGATCGACCTGCTCGTCTACCCCGGGGGGCGTACCACTCGTCAACATCTGGGCGACGAGGCCGTCCGAGGCTGGCTGCGGGGTCTGTCCGAGCGGGGCGCGATCGTCACGAGCGTGTGCACCGGGGCGCTTGTCCTGGCTGACGCCGGCCTGCTCGACGGCCAAGCGGCAACCACCCACTGGGCGGCCCTGGATCTCCTTGGTGACCTGGGAAACGACATCGAGGTCCGCGCCGAGGCCCGCTTCGTGGACTGTGGACGAGTGGTCACCGCGGCGGGAGTGTCGGCTGGCATCGACATGGCGCTCCACCTCGTCATGCGGCTGCACTCGCTCGAGCGGGCACGCCAGATTCGCCGCTACATCCAGTACGACCCCGACCCGCCGGTGTGAGGCGCCCACCGGACGATCCCGCCCGTGCACGGAGCAGGTGGCAGCCCTGCGAGCCCGCTACAGGAGTTGCTCGGGCGGTAGCTGCAGACTGGGAAGCTCGGAGGCGGGGATGGTGGCGCTCCCGTCGCGTGGACACTCCCGCTGCCAGGGCAGCCAGATTTCGCGACATTGCGGGCAGGCCCGGTCCTGCAGGTCCACGGTCAGCCCGGCCAGTTCCAGCGGGTTCTGTTCGTCTCGGACCCGCTCGCGCAGCCCGTGCAACCACTGCACCAGGTGATCGTGCTGATCGCCGTAGCGGCTGGAGTGGCCCTCGCTCATTCCAGCATTCTACGCCCCGAACGTCCCCTTTGACTGTCGTCACTCGGCAGGCGTGCCGGGTGAGGGGCTACTTCCCCGGCTTCTCCCCGGCGGGCCTCTCACGTCGTATGCTCCGGGGTCTTTCGGTGTGCAAGTCGGTGTGCAAGTCGAGGATCCATGGCAACCGCGACATCGACCGCCGTTGGCGACGTCGTAGCCGGGGTGGCCGCGCGCCCGGCGCGGCCTCGGGTGTCTCTCTCGCTGCGCCGGCTGCTGCTGCTGTACCTGGTCATCCCCCTGGCTCTGGGGCTGGTCGTCGTGGACCAGCTGGTGCTGGACGGGTCGCTGCGTGCCGCGCTTCCCCGCGAGCCCAGCCACTATCTGCTGTTCGAGCTCGTGTTCGGCTGGCCGCACATCGTGGCGAGCACGATCATCCTGGCGACCAACGGCGAGTACGTGGCCGCCTACCGGCGGCGGCTGCTCGTGGCGTCGGCGGTGATCACCGCTTTCTTCACGATCGGCTACTTCACGCTGCCCTACACCGTGCTGTTCTTCGTCGGGGCCACCGCGACGATCGTGCACGTGCTCAAGCAGCAGATCGGGATCGGTCGGGGCGCTGCCCGTACCGGCAGCCGCATCTACGGCGCGTGGGGGTGGGCGGCGATCGCCACCGGCGTCGTGCTGTACAACGCGCTCTTCCTCCAGGCGCTCGACCCGTACCGGCCGGTGCTGGTGCCGGTCGCGGCCATCCTGGCGGCGATCACGGTCTGGCTGGCGGTGCGGGTGCACCGCGACATCACGTCCGACCTCGGCCACCGCTTTCTCTGGGCCAACACGGCACTGGTTGCCAGCTCGTTTCTGTTCTACCTGGGCGGCTACGGTCTGCTGGCGATCGCGGTCCCACGCGTCGTGCACGACATGACGGCGTTCGCCTTCTACGTGGTTCACGACGCGAACAAGCACGGCAGCGGACCGCGGAACAGCCTGCACCGTCTGGCGGCCCGTATCCCGGGAGGGGTCTTCTGGGTCACGCCGGCCCTGGCGATCGTGGTCGCGTACCTGTTGAGCGAGCACGGCGACGCGCTCGTGCACCTGCTGTCGGGCGGCATCGTGGCGGATGCGGTACCCAAGCCCGTCAGCCTCGGTGTCCTCGGCTATCTCGGGATGATGCACTACTACTACGAGTCGTTCACGTGGAAGAGCGGTTCCCCCTACCGCCCCTACATCTCGATGCGCGCCTGACAGTTGCCCTGATGGAGTCGGCCGTCGAGGCGCATGAGCTCACCAAGATGTACCGGGGTGGGGTACGGGCCCTCGACGGCGTCAGCTTCACGGTGGCGGCAGGTCAGATCTTCGGCTATCTGGGCCGCAACGGTGCTGGCAAGACCACCACCGTGCGCATCCTCACCGGTCTCACCCGGGCAACCTCCGGCAGTGCACGGGTGGCTGGGGTGCCGGTGGACGATTGGCGCTCGCTGCAGCGCAAGGTCGGCATGGCCATGCAAGATTCTGCGCTCGACGACCTGATGTCGGGCCGCGAGCATCTCGAGCTGGCTGCCCGGCTCGGTGGGCTGCCTCGTCGTGCCGCTCGCCGCCGTGCCGGCGAGCTTCTGCACTCCTTCGGTCTGGAGGATGCCGCCGAACGGCTCGTTGCTACCTACTCCGGGGGGATGCGGCGACGGCTCGACGTGGCGATGGCACTGCTGCATCGCCCGCCGGTGTTGTTCCTCGACGAACCCACGACAGGTCTCGACCCCCAGAGCCGCCGGGTGGTCTGGGACATCATCCGAGACCTACGCGACCAGGCCAGCGCCGTTTTCCTCACGAGCCAGTACATCGAGGAGGTCGAGCGCCTCGCAGATCAGGTCGCCATCCTGCACGCCGGGCGAGTCGTAGCGGCAGGGACGCCGAGCGAACTCAAGTCCTTGCTCGGTTCTGCCAGAGCCAGCGTGCGCATCGACGGCGATGTGGAAGCGCCCCGCCTCCAGCACGTCCTTGCGGACGCGACGCTGGAGGACCGCCACGTCCACGTGGACCTCACGAGCGGAGTCGAGCGCCTCACCGACGTCCTGCTCGCGCTGCGCGAAGCTGGGGTCACGGTTGAGGGGGTGTCGGTGTTCCAGCCCTCGCTCGAAGACGTCTTCGTCTACCTGACGGGAGAGCGGCTGCAGACCGAGGACGCTCGGGGCGCTGTCTCCACTGCCGCGGCGAGGCGAATACTCGGGATGCGACCGGGCCGAAGATGACGACCACCGCGAGAGACACCTGGCTGCTGTCCGCCAGGGCGTTCAGAGAGGGTGTGAGGAATCCCGTAGTCGCGTTCCTCTTCCCCACGGTGTTCCCGCTGTTCATGATCTGGCTCACCTCAGAGTCGTTCCGGGAGATCGTCAACCTCCCTGGCTTTCCGATCACCCCTTACTCCGCCTACATAGCGCCCGCCATCGTCCTGCTCGCCGCCATGATGGGTGCGGGATCCGGTGCCACCTCCCTCATCCTGGACGCCCAGACTGGCTTTCTCGACCGGCTGCGCCTGCTTCCGATACGCCCGGCGGCGATCCTCCTCGGGCGCCTGGTGTTCGACGCCGTGAGAGTCCTGCCCGCGGGGATCGCCGTCATCTTGGTCAGCCTGGCGCTCGACGCGAGACTTGACCACGGCGTAACCGGCGCACTGGCCGTCCTGGGCCTGCTCATGTTGTGGTCAGTCGCCTACAACGGCGTCTTCTATCTCGTTGCGCTCGTCACGAGGAACGCCCAAGCCCCGATCGCGGTCATCCCGATGTTCATGCCACTCATGTTCTTGAGCACCGCGTTTCTTCCCGAGCAGTACTTGCCGGCTTGGATCCGGACCGCCGCCGAGTGGAACCCCTACGACCTCCTCATCCGCGCCGCCCGTCCCTTCATGACCGGCGAGCCCACCTGGGAACCGGTCGCCGAAGGGCTGGCCGCCGCGATCGTCGTGCTGCTGATCAGCCAGCTCGTCGTGGCGTGGGCCTTCTCACGACTTCTCAGAGCCGACTGAGCATCCGCAGCCTTGTCGGGCTGGCCCTGCTGCGCGGTACGGGCCGATCTCCGTCTGCCCGTAGACTGCGCGGGATGCGCATCAAGATGAGGGTCGTGTCGGCCGACGAGGCCTCGTCATGGACGCTTATCGAGCGGGAGGCGGGAACCGATCCCGCGGTTCAGGGAACCGGTCCGCACTCCTTCGTCTGTGGCGCCTGCGGAACGGTCCTGGTCGAAGGCGTCCGCTTCGGTCAGGTCGAGAGCGCCGTGTTCCGCTGCATGCTCTGCCGCTCGCTGAACGCGATACCGACGGTCATGGGCGGGGATGCTCCTCAGGGCTGACCGCCAACAGGCTCGCGGAGCAGTCGAGCCCGTCTCGGAGCGCTGACCGCCAGGCGCACGGGGCGGGGCAGAGGGTTCGCATGGCGGTAGCCTGAGGGAACGGACGGCCCAGCGACCTGCAGGCGCTGTCCGGAACACGCGCGCCGCCCCGCACCCCCACAGGGAGCGAGATCACAGGCGCCGAGATCGACCGGCGGGTTCACCTCCTTCCGTCGTCTTCGGGCGTGTTCGCCCACCTACGACGACACCGCCCAGCGCATGCCGACGCGGCGTCCCCACGTCCGCGCATCACACCGCTGCGCGACCACGACCGCCCGCGTCCCGCGTGGGCAGGAGCAGACTTCTTCATGACCACGTTCACTCAGTTCGGTGTGCCCCGGGACGTCAACGACGCCCTGGCTCGCCGCGGCATCACCAGCCCCTTCCCCATCCAGCAGGCCACCCTCGAGGAGGCGCTGGCGGGCCGTGACCTGTGCGGTCGCGCGCCGGCCGGGTCGGGCAAGACCCTCGCCTTCTGCATCCCCCTCGCGGTCAACGCCCGACGGGGTCTCCCACGTCGACCGGGAGCGCTCGTACTCGTCCCCACCCGTGAACTCGCCGCCCAGGTTGCAGGGGAGCTGCGGCCACTGGCCAAGGCGCGCGGACGGTCCGTCGC